>JAUWMK010000034.1 GCA_030613185.1 Promethearchaeum sp. | reverse complement strand
ATGTTGTTCGCGCTGCAACTCAGATGAAAGAAGGTACAACATATTTAGATGATTCTGCAAAGATGGGAAAATATGAGGAATCTCAAGTTGCGGGAGATGCAGGTGCAGCCGCTGGTGGAATGGTAGACAATTCTTTGAAACAAGAAATTGATGGATTTATATCTTGGATAAAGGATACTAATGGTTTATCTGGTTATATTCAATATTACTTAGACCAAAATGATCCTGTTGTTTTAACTAAGATTGCTAAAGCTTATAATGATTTTCGACGAATTTTTGGATTTTGAGATTTTTTTTTCACATTTCTTTACGATCTTTCATAACAATTTTAAAGATTTTTTAAAGTCCAGATATAATTAATTAATAGAAACGGAGATTATTTTGGAAAATGAAATTATATAAAATTACGAAAAATGAAATTACTGAAACTAAGAGTGTCAGTCCTGAAGATATTGCATTAGTATTAAATGATGAGATAAAAATACTTTATGTTTATAAAGGAGAGAAAAGCACAGTCTATAATGAATTGAAATCGGATGCATTATATGAAAGAATTACCAATCAATTTTTTAATCCAAAAATTTTCTTAATTAAATCCCTAGATGTAAAAAAACAGGATCATCTGGATATAGTTCAAGCAAAGAATTTTATATTGAGCCATTTCCCCAATATGAAGAAATTTTACGCATTATATTACCTTAAAAATATATTCTTACTTCATTCAATCCGCAAAAATAATAAAATGTTCAAAAATTTTGATAAATCTCGAATTTGGCGCTTAAGACTTTCAAATACAACAAATTTATGGTATTTGAGCATCATAAATACGATTACATTATTACTTTTGGTTATTGGGTTTCTTTGGAAGATTTTAACTCTTGGAAATACGGATTTTATTGATTTAAGTAACAATACAGTTGATCCAATAGGATGGCAATATTGGTTTGAGAATTTACAATTATTTTTAGGTATAGGTGGGATAATTCTTATTATATTACTGGTAATAAATCTAACATTTGTTCTTTTTCCGATGAAATTTCCAATTTCGCCTTCAAAGATTAAATCAATGACTTCAGAATCAGAAGAATCGGTTCTACCTGTAAAAAAAAATAATAAAAAGTTAAAAAAGAAATAAAATATAATTCTTTTAATTATTTAAAGGTTGGAAAACTTTTTTTTTTTCTGCGGTCAAATTTTCTACATATACTGGATTATTGCGGACATATTTTCTATTAAAGATATAATTCAGTAAAGGCGGTCAAATTTTTTACAAAGTTTAAATTGTAAAATGGTCCAAAATCATTTATCAATGGAAGCTTCCACTAAAAAAAACTGTTTTTATGAATCATTACACAGATGCCCAGAATGTAGATCTGAATCAATTTTTAAAGATTCTTTAAGAGGAGAATTAATATGTACTAATTGTGGGTTAATTTTAGAATCAAACACAATTGATCAAGGTGCAGAGTGGAGAACGTTTAATTCTCGAGATTATGAAAAACGATCACGCGTTGGAGCTCCTTTTACTTTAACATTACATGATAAAGGCCTTTCCACTGTTATTGATTGGAGAGATAGAGATGGTTTGGGAAACAAACTATCACCTGCTAATCGAGCTCAAGCTTATCGTTTAAGAAAATGGCAAATTAGAATGAGAATTCATTCCGCTGTCGACAGAAATCTTGCTTTCGCCATGAGTGAGTTAGACAGATTAGCATCACAGTTAGGAATTCAAAAGAATTTAAAAGAAACATCGGCTCTGATATATCGAAAAACTGTAAGTAAAAATTTGATCCGAGGACGGTCAATTGAAGCAATGATGGCAGCATCAATTTATGCGGCTTGCAGATTAAGTTAAGTCCCAAGGACTTTGGATGAATTTGCTAAAAATTCTCGAATTGAAAAAAGAGAATTGGGAAAATCATACAGGTTAATTTTACGTCAACTTAATTTAAAAATTACTTCAATAAGCCCAAACCGTTTTGTTGCACGATTTGCTAATGATCTTAAGGTTTCACAGCAATCTCAACTTAAAGCAATGAAAATATTAAATGTTGCTCGGAGAATTGGAATAACATCCGGGAAGGACCCTTGTGGACTTGCTGCTGCTTCAATTTATGTAGCTGTTTTAAGTAATGGAGAAAAAAAAACTCAAAAAGAAATTGCTCGAGTTGCAAATATAACAGAGGTTACGGTTAGAAATAGGTATAAAGAATTAGTCGGAAAATTAAATTTGAGAATTGAGCCTTTAATTACTAATAAATTTTAAAGAATAAAAATCGAAAAATAGGTTTAAATTAAATCGCTCTAACTTTTTTAATTACTGGTGGTCTCTTTTTATATAATATGCGATGACCACATGCGGGGCATTTTATTCCAGGTAATTGGTTTAAACTCTCTTGAGTAATTAGGGTTTTACATTTAGCACAGACGTATTCCATAAAATATGAAATACACCATTTTGTTTAAATTTTTTGCTTTAGAAGAGAGTTTTTAATTGATCAATAAAACTTTTTTAAAAAAATCAGGGTCTTCAATTATCTTGCTCAAAATTTTATTATATTCAAGTGTGGCTGAATTCTCATTCTTTTTGGGATTATAAGGCCACTCTCCTAAAATAATAAAACCTTTTGTTTTATGCTTTGCAATTAAAATTCCATTTTTTTTGATTTCTTCGTTACTTCCTGTAAAAGTAAATAAGAGTACATAAAATTGAATGATATCCTTTTTTGAAGCATTTCCAAGTGGAAGAGTCTCTTTTATATTAGCGAAAGAGTAAACCTTCTTTTTTCGAGCTAATTCACTATATTCTAAGAGAAATGAAGGAAAAGCATCTAAACTATGTTCTTCTTTCTGAAATTTAAAAAATGTTAAGCTTATATCCTCAGGATTTTCGTCTGATACTCCTTGAAAAAAAACTTTATAAATAATATTTTGCTCAGGAACTTCCATAGGAACCACTTATTGAATATTTAAATAATCTCTATATTTTCATCAGTATATCCGAGATTTAGCAAAAATTTTTTTAACTTTCGCCTATGATCTCCTTGAATTTCAATTGTATTTCCTTTAACTGTACCACCACTGGCACAATAACCTTTTGCCTTCTTTGACAGTTTTTTGAGGTTAGCTTTCTGATTCCCGAAGTTTACAACTGTCATTGCCCTACCCCATTTCCTCTTATCAATAAAAATTGTAATAGTCTGTTTTTCTTGTTCAAGTGATTCACAGACGCATAATTCTATAGGTAAACTACATTTGGGGCAGATTCCGATTAGTTCTTTTTTTGCCAAGTAAAATTTCTTCTCCAATATTAAATAATTTTTTTTTAATAAAACTATTATTATTATTAATTTAAAATTGAAAATTTTTAAAATTAGCTATATTTTTTAAAAAATCGTTAGTAATTTAGAATTGTGAAGAAAAAAATTCATGGATCTAATATTAAAATAAATGATCCTATCCACGGATTCATGGTTTTACCAGATTTTATAACAAATATTGTTGACTCTAGGGCGATTCAACGCTTAATGAGAATTAGACAGCTTTCTGGGGCCTCCCACGTTTATCCCGGAGCAAATCATACACGTTTTGAGCATAGTTTGGGTGTGGCATATTTAGCCAAAAGAATGACAGAGAATTTACGTGATTTACAAGGTGTTGATATCTCTGATGAGGATATTAATGATTGCGTAGTTGCTGCATTATGTCATGATATCGGACATGGTCCATTCTCTCATAATTTTGAGAGTTTACTAATAAAACACAATAATAAAGATCATGAAGACTATACAGAATGGTTAATTCAAAAATCAGAAATAGGGAATAAATTAGAAGAATTTGGTTTTAGTAAAAATTATATTTCAGATATCGCAACAGGTAAAATTATAGGGAAAGCAAATGATAAGGGATATTTGCTAAGCCAAGTGATTACCAGTGCAATTAATGTGGATTCAATGGATTATTTACTACGGGATAATTATCATTGTGGAACTGGGAAAGCATCTGTAGATATAAGTAGATTATTATTGTCTATGGATGAAATAGATGGTTTTTTAGGTGTTAATATTAAGGCATTGATATCTTTAGAAGGTTTTTTGCTATCTCGAATCAGTTCTTTTCGTACCATTTACTTCCATAAAACCTGTAGGGCGGTTCAAATAATGTTAGAAGAAGCCATGAAAAGTGTGGTTAATGAAATAGGGTTTTTGAATTACTCTACTCCAGACGATTTTCTTAAATGGGATGATTATGTTCTATGGACAGATTTGATAAGAAACCCAGTTTCTGCTATTTGGATGAAAAAAATTCAAAAAAGGGAACTGTTAAAAACTTGTTTCGAATCTCAAATCCAGATTTCAAATAATAATATTGATATTAATGAGTTAAAAGAGAATATATCCGAAAAATCAGGGATTAATATAACGGATATTTTTATTGATTTACCAAGTAGCCCGAATGTTCCGTATTCTCACACGGATCAAACGCGACCGAATGAGATATATACATTTGAAAGGTTAGCAAATGGTCAAAAACAGCCAGTTCGGTTAGAAGATTATTCCCTTTTCTTCAATCATTTTAAAGGATCTTTAAAAATCCTAAGAATTTACACTTGGCCGAAATATCGGAAAAAAGTAGCAGAAATTGCAAACAAATTATACCCTTCCTTATTATAATCCTAAAATTTTTTACTTTTCGAATTTTTCTTTTCTTTGATTGATTGAATGTCGACAACTAAACTTGCTCCTAAAGGTTTTCAAAAAAGAAAAAAAGGAATGAAAGCACCATATTTAGGAAAAATTAGTCTATTTTGGTGTGATTATTGTAATTTACCCCTATTAGATAACATTGAATGCGATATATGTAAGAATAAAGGTCATAAAATACCAGTTTCACCACCAGGAGATATTAGACCAGCGTTTGCAGAGGACTACACAACATTATGGGAATGCATTGATAAGCAATATGGAAAAGGAGTTGGGGAAACGCTAGTTCCAACATCAAAAATAGTTCTTATAAGTCGAATTGGGGGATTAGACCGAACTGAAGAAGTAATTGTTGATGGTGAAATTATTGGTATACTGCAATTTAATATTCTATTAAACGAATTTGAATTCCTACCAAAGATGATGGGCGGAATTTTCATCTTTAAGATTCAAAAAGCACTCAAACTTCCATCAAAAAAGCAAATATTGTTAAACACTGATGGAATACCTTTTACTTTAAACGGAAAATCTATTTTGGCTCCAGGTGTTGAGAGTTTTTCTAATGATATTAAAAAAGGTGATCATTGCTTAATTCTAGCCAAAGATAGTCAAACAGAAAAATCTCAATGTATTGCAATCGGAGTAGCCCGGGAAAATTCTAACAATTTTAAGGAAATGTTAAAAAATAATTATGGCGAATTGGCAAAAAATAAAGCACATCTCAAACAATCAACGAAAAACAAAGCAATTAATATAGAATTTGATTTAAATCAAAAATTGCTTGGCTCTAATAGTGAATTTGAGCAAATAAATAAGTTGATTTTACTTAGTTTAAAAAAAGCATATACTGCAAACTATCAATATCTACAAAGAAGAATAAAAAAATCATTAAAATTTATAAGGAAAACGATAGCAGATATTAAAAAACCAGTAGCTGTAGCATATTCCGGAGGGAAGGATAGTTTAGGAGTTCTTCTATTAGTTTGGAAAGTTTTAGGTCGAAATTTTAAAATTTTCTTTGCTGATACTGGATTGGAACTTCCTGAAGTTTTAGAAAATGTTCAAAATATCGCCAAAGATCTTAAAATGGAATCGAATTTAATTGTTGAAAGTGCTAATGACATTTTTTGGGATCTAATTGAATCATTTGGCCCTCCTGGGCGAGACTATAGATTCTGTTGCCATTCCTTAAAAGCCCAAAATATTATGAAAATAATAAATACAATTTACAATGGTGAAAAAGTACTGGTTTTCCTTGGACAAAGACAATATGAATCACTAAATCGGATGAAATCCAAAGAAGTTTATGTAAATTCCTTCATTCCACTTCAAATTGCAGCAACACCAATTAAATCTTGGAATGCTTTAACATTATGGTTATTTATCCTATTTGAACCGGTTAAAGATTTTGAAAGCGACGTTGAAAGTGAGAATTTACTGGATATTTCCATTACCCCACTTTATTTCAAAGGTCATGAAAGACTTGGTTGTTATTTATGCCCTGCAAGTAATCTTTCAAATCTAAAATTACTAAAAACATCACATCCAAAATTGTATGAACGATGGTTTTCTTTTCTGGATTCTTATGCTCAAAAACACAAATTACCTGAAGAATGGGTTCAATATGGGCTATGGCGTTTTAAACAATATACTCCACAATGGAAAAATTTTGTGGATTCATTAGATATATCCATAGATTATAATTCTCCAGATTCTTCTGCACCGCTCAGTCTGAATATTGCGGAAGGTTTTTCTCAAAATGCGGAAGAAAATTTTTCAATTAAAGGGAAATTTTCGCACGCGCTTAATGTTGATGATTTTCTAAGATTTTTACCCGCATTAACTAAAGATTTTCAATGGGATGAAGATAATGGAATAATCGAAATTAATTCGGAATTAAAAAAAACCCCCCCATACTCATTAAAAATATTCATTGATGGTTCTTTTATTCTAATTAGTGAAGAAAAAGAGTTTGATTTCTATAAATTAACTGAACTATTAGCGGGAACGGTTTCACGGTCTCTTTATTGCAATAATTGTAAAACATGTGTTAATGTATGCACTCAAAATGCAATAAAATCAGAATTAGGGAAAATAATCATAGAAAATGATAAATGTATTAATTGTTATGATTGTATAACCCACTGCCCCTTTTTCCAACTAGCAAAAAAGGCATTAAACATGTGAAAAAATATTTTAATAATTTGAGAAATAAAATAATAAAGGGAGCAAACGTTTAGTTTTAGTGTACCGAAATAATTAATTTTAAAATAACGGAAATGTGAGATATTAAATTGTCATCAAACTGGATTTTTAAAGTAATAGTTGCTGGAGCTGGGGGCGTTGGAAAAACAGCCTTAATTGAACGTTATGTATCGGGATCTTTTCTTGAAGATCACAAGATGACCATAGGCGCGCAGTTTTCGGTAAAGGATGTAAAGTTGGATACTGGAGAAAATGTCCGCATGCAACTTTGGGACTTTGCAGGAGAAGAGAGATTCAGGTTTTTACTTGGAGATTACTGTAAAGGTGCCTCTGGAGCGTTTATTTGCTTTGATATTACAGATTATTCAACATTTGAACAAATTCCGGAGTGGTTAAGGATAATTCGTCAAAATGCGGGCATGGTTCCAATTATTTTAGTTGGAAATAAATACGATTTGGGTAACCATGAAATAGAATTAGCAGCAGCTGATGAATATGCTGAAAATGCAAAATGTTTGATGAATGTATTTTGTTCTGCAAAGATGGATTTAAATGTAGAGCCAATGTTTTCTGCAATGGCAAAATGGTTAATATATTATGCAAATTTGGCGGATTAAATGATAATATTTGTAGGTTCAACAAATCCAGTTAAAATAAATGCAGTTAAACAAGTTTTTTCCATAATTTTTCCAAAAAAAAACATCACAGTTAATAGTTTAGATATTTCTTCTGAAGTTTCTAACCAACCAATTGAATTAAATAATGTGGTTAAAGGGGCAGTAACAAGAGCCCAAAATGCTATGAAAAAAGCGAAAAAAATATTCCCTACATATTTTGAAAAAGAAGATGAAGATATTTTTTCTATTGGAATAGAAGCGGGGCTTGTTTCTATTCCCTTCACTATATCTGGCTATTTAGACTACCAATTTTGTGCCATTATTGATAAAACGGGTAAAAGTTCAATCGGTTCTAATTCAGGATGGGAATATCCTAGCGAAGTTATCAATTCAATTATCAATAATCGCAATCTTGAAATAGCAGATATAATGACAAAAATTTCAGGGGATAATGAAATTAAGCATCGTGGTGGAGCAATTGGTTATTATTCAAAAGGATATTTAAAAAGAGAAGAATTAACACGTCAAGGAATATTTATGGCGCTTATTCCCTGGATAAATCAAGATGAATATTTCTAACTTAACTCGATTTTTCGATATTTTTAATTGCATTTTTTACTGCTTCTAAAGCTAATCTCATGATGATTTCTTGTTTTAATTCCTTCTCTTTGATAAATACCATTGAAATCACGGGAGATTTAAGCAGTTTACTTGATGATTTTCCAATCATATTTGAAAGAAGGGGATTTCTTAACCCAAACAAATTAAAAGGAGAACTTGACGCTTGACCAATTCCTGTTGGGGGTCCACTCAATGTGACATTTCCAATTCCAAATTCTTGCTGATCAGTTACCAATAGCAAATAACTTTTGTATAGAGATATAAATGACGCATATATATAAAATTCTCCATGATTGGCTTGTCCTTCTCCACAAATTATTAGTGTTGGCATTTTATTTACCTTTATTTACCTTCAATTTTTAATTGTGCTTCAGAAATTGCATCAGAAATAGAGTAATTATGATGGATGATCAAGGAGATTGCACGAGTTAGTGCAATTGGATCTCTTGATTGGAAAATATTTCTTCCAAATGACACTCCAACGCCACCAGCTTCAATGCAGTCTTTAGTTAATTGTAGTAATTCCATTAAATTTCTTTCTGTTCCACCTGCAATTATCACCGGAACGGGACAACCTTCTACAACTTCTTTAAAGCTATCGATACTTCCTGTATAATTTGTCTTTACAATATCTGCACCCAATTCTGCTCCGATACGAGCAACTTTTCTTACATTTTCAACACTATATTCATCTGTGATATTATCCCCTCTAGGATACATCATTGCCAGTAATGGCATAGACCATTCTCGACATTCTTGTGCAATTTCACCTAGATCCTCGAGCATTTGAGAATCATCTTCATTTCCAATATTTATATGAACTGAAACGGCATCCATCCCAAGTTTAATAGCATTAATTACAGAGTTCACAATAACTTTATAATTTTCATTTGGAGAAAGATCTGAACTTGCACTTAGATGAAGAATTCTGCCTATTTCTCTATTACCAGTATAATTTGAATGTAAAAATAGTGCAGTATGACCGAGGATGGCATTTGCTCCTCCTTTTGCCACCATTTCCACGATTTTATGATAGTTGTTTATTCCTTGCATTGGTCCAACTGTAATACCATGATCCATGGGTATCACTATCATTCTTTTAGTTTTATTATTCAGAATTCGATTTAATCGGATTTTTTTTCCAATATCAAAGGTCATCATTGGAACAATAAATTTAATGCTTAATTGTTTTTCGAAAACAAAAATGAATCATAATGCAGACGAAATTTCAAATAAGATCCTAGTTTTACTTCATCAATGCCCGAAATAAAAGGTAAAACTTGGAAAGATTCGCTAAAAACCAGAAAATATGAAGAACATAAACATTGCATTGTATGTGGTCGAGCAGTGGCCCAAACCCAAGACTTTTGTAGCCAAGAATGTAAAGATAGTTATAAAAAAGCAGATAAAGGTAAAAGTAAGAAAAATACAATATCAATAGTTGTTATGGTTGTAATGGTAATTGCAATACTTATTGTTCCTAGATTGTTGGGTATGTAAATTAGGATACGGTGCAATTGACAGATTCAAAAAAAAAAAGAACTAAGGGATATTATTTAACTCGTCTTTTTGGTAATTCAGTAAATATAAAAATAATTGAAATCCTTCTAAATAATGCCATAGCAGAACAAAAATCGGGAAAAACTCTTTGGTATAATTTTTCACATATAGCCGAGCAAGCTAAAGTTTCGAAAAGTAGTGGAAAAAGGATCTTAGACGATTTAATTGAAAATGGATTTGTTGAAGAAAAAAAAATTGAAACCCATGCCCAATTTCCACCAAGATTAGTCCGATTGCAAAGTTATCATCCCGCAATTAATGAATTACTATTCTTTTATAAAAAAGCGCGTGGATTTTTATAGATAAATTAAAGATTTATATAAAAAATAGATGCAGGGAATGGGATTCGGACCCATGTATCCCTATGGAACCGGATCTTGAGTCCGGCGCCGTTAGTCCTCCAAAAAGAATGTAGCGCCTAAATTGGTTCTTTATAGGGGTTGACCAGGCTTGGCTATCCCTGCATAATTAATTGAAATTAATAAACAAAAAAAAGTTCTATTATTTTTATTTTTTGTGGAATTTATTCTAATTTCCTAAGGATTTCGTAAAATTTTCGTTCCTATATTACTCTCATAGGCTTTATCAACCAATAATTTGCGCAACGTTTTAAAATCTTCTCCATTACTTAAACGGACTTGAATGTGACTTCTCTTTAAAATTTGGAGTGAAACTGCGTCAAATATCCTATATTCTCCAGCTGCTGATTGTGAATTCCCAGTTTCTCCATAAATCACCTTTTCTAAATCCAAAATTGAGATTTCATCAAATTTTTTGGCTTTTAGGTTTTTATTCGGATCCTTATCGTAAATTCCATCAACATTTGTTAGAATGATAACATCGGTTGCGTCTAAAGATTCTGCAATTTCAAAGGTTACAGATGTTGTGCTTTGACCTGGTATGAAACCACCCGCTACTAAAATTCTATTCCAGAGAGAAAATGACCTCACATCTTTAAGGGAAGTAATTGGATCTGGATAGGCTAAATCTTTTAGGGCAGTTATTAGCAAGCGCGCATTAAGGCGGGATACTTCAATTCCAAAAGTATCACAAAGTGATTCATTAGCGCCAAGGTCTCTGGCAGAATTGATGAAATTTCGTGCTAATTTTCCTCCACCAATAATAATTGCAACGATATCGTCTGAATCCTTTATAATTTCTGCAAATTTAACTATTTTTTCATGCATAATATTATATTCTTTATCAAAAAGTAGTGATCCTCCAATTTTTAAAACAATTTTTTTTGACATAATTTTTTCCTCAATTCTTATTATTTTTATAATCTTATTATTTTTAACAGTTAAAGTATGGGTTTTAACAGCATGGTAAAATTACGAAAAGTTGAAGTATGGGTTCCTCACAGAATTTCAGGTTTTTTCCAAATGATGGACCCAAAAGAGAAAATCACACAAATAGATTTAACAAAAATAGGTTCTAGAGGGGGAGGACCTGCTTTAACTGCTTTTGGAAAGACATTAATTACAATTTTACTTAAGAATGAAGATAATGAAAATAATCCACAAAAAAATTTTGAAGTATTCATGAATGGGGAAGAAAATACATTAAAAGCTAAAACTTCATGTAGTGTTGTTAGTCAAATGGCTCATTTGTTACCAAAGAATGTTAATCTATTAATCGAACATAATTTTGATCTTCCAATAGGAGCGGGTTTTGGTTCTAGTGGAGCAGGAGCATTAGGTATAGCATTTGGATTGAATGCTCTTTTTCAATTAGATTTAACACCTTTAGAAGCAGCAAAATATGCACATATTGCTGAAGTAGAAAACAACACAGGCTTAGGAACTATTGGAGGTCAATTTGTTGGTGGTTTAAGTATTATGACCGAACCCGGATATCCTTTCCAATATAAAAAAATCCCTTTTCCCGAAAATATCGAAATTATCCTTGGATCGTGGGGAACAATAGATACTAAGAAAATTTTAACAAATCCAAGTTATAAACAGCTTATTCATCAAGTAGGGAAAAAAGCTATGGATATTATGAATAAACAGTTCTCTTTGGAAAATTATAT
Source organism: Promethearchaeum sp. (assembly GCA_030613185.1). GTDB lineage: Archaea > Asgardarchaeota > Lokiarchaeia > Sigyniarchaeales > Promethearchaeaceae > Promethearchaeum. The sequence goes on along the minus strand of JAUWMK010000034.1, from coordinate 7,438 downwards.
GAATGTATGTAAATTTTTTATTGAAAAAACGGATATATTGAATAAATTAAATTTACCAATTTTGAAGAATCTTATTAAATCTTTAGAAAAACTACAGATTATTGGTGCAAGTATGACCCAGTTGGGAAAATCGGTTTTCTGTTTATGTGAAAAACATATTTCACCACAAGTTGTTGAAATTTTTAATAAATATAATCCCACTTTTGGAACAAAAATTGTTAATATATGTAATAATGGGCCTGAAATCAAGATAATCGAATGAAAAAAAAAAAACTATATTTTGAATCTAAGTATTGCAGCAATTCCACCGAAAGTTGATATAAGCATGGTTCCTTCTTCAGTTTCAGTAGATAACAATTCGATCTTAGTCCCTTGAATTTCTGCTAAATTCCCTAAATCTTCAACTAAATCCTTTTCATCTTCTACTTGAATTAGGTTGGATTTACATTCGGGGCAAGTTAAAGAATTTACCTTCCTATAAAATTCATTGAGATCTTTGTTCGGAACCGTTTCAAAATGTTCATTATTACATTTTCCACATTTTACATGAACTCGATGATATTGAACACCTTCAGATGCAAGTAATATTTCAACTGCTCCCATCTCCAAAGCTTTTCGAACTTGTTTCTCTCCATAGGTTGCTAAACCGGAATCCTTTGAGATATTTCCCATAAAACGGTTAAAAACTTGTTTTTCTTGGATGTAACGTAATGATTTGATTCTATCTTGAACTTTTATTACCGTTTCTCTAATTCCTGCTTCACCAGAATAACTGACATCAATTAAATCTAACACCTTATCTTTTAATCGATAATCTAATACATCTTTCTTTACAAATTTAGCTTTTGTCATTCCTGCTCCGCTAACAAAAATCCCTTCAAGATCAGTAAATTCCATAAAAATAGTATTAGCAGATTCTCCAACACGTTTATAAAAATTCTGAGCTCCTTCTTCAATAAGACGTTCCAACCTTCTTTGAGATTGCCCACCAGCATGATGTTTACCATGAACACCAGATGTAAAAGTTTTTGATATTTCTAAATGAGTGCCTCTTATCCATCCTATTGCCGCTTCTTTGTTTTCAATGTTGATTATCCCAAAAGCTCCTTTTTCTTGAACCATTTTGTATAAAGGGTCAAGTAAAAATTCAGCAGCGCAATAATATTTGAAAGTTTTTATTGGTTCTGGTGGTTCGATGAGATATAATTCACTTCTTTCTGTACCTGGTTTGTTTTTTTCCGGAATCTGTCCCGAATATATGATTAACCCATTAGAAGGGAATTCTTTCATATTTTTCAATTTTCCAAGTATGGCCATAATACTGTCAATAACATTCTTTTTATTGGCTTTGGATTTGATATTTGAACTCTCTCCGATCTCCTTTTTTAGATATGAAGTAACATCAGAAATTTTTTTAGTTGGAGGAATTGTTAAGGATATGAGAGCTGTATGAAAACCTCTCTTATTTTTCAATATTTCCAGATTTTTTTTTAGTAAATAACGTTTAAAAGATGATTCTTCTCGTTCTTTTTTCTTAGTTTCTGACATAAATATCTGCTCATTGATCTATAAGAATTTTCACTTTAAATTAAACTATACAAATATTAAAAAAACACAATTTTTTTCAACTTTTTCATTTTATTTCCATTAGGTGTTAATTTTGAGCAAGAATAATAATAATAATAATAATAGTAATAGTAATAATAATAAAATTGGAATACCAAATATTCCGAATGATCATCCAAGAGCTGAAAGCCTCCACTATCGACACAAACTTGTAGAGCTTATGTTTGAAAAAGTTGTAACACCTTCTGGATTATGTGCTCATGGACGTGGAGAAGCGTTCGATTATCTCTTAGGAGAACAAACGATTACTCCTACAAAAAAAGCTATGGAAGCTGCTGTTGCATCCCTTTTACTCGCTAAACACCCAGTAATTAGCATTAATGGAAATGTCGCAGCTTTGGTTCCAGAATCAATTGTTGAATTAGCAGAAGTTCTGGGAGCAGATATTGAGATAAATATTTTTTATCAGGCTCCCGGAAGAATTGATGCGATTACTTCTATATTAAAGAAAGCAGGAGCGAAAAAAATTTTAGGTTTAGGAGATATACCACCAGTATCTTTATCCAATATAAGTTCTAATAGAAGAATAGTTGATCCTCGGGGAATTTTTTCGGCTGATGTTGTTCTTGTGCCTTTAGAAGACGGTGATAGAACTGAAGCTCTTATTGAAAATAATAAAAAAGTAATTGCTATAGATTTAAATCCGCTTAGTCGAACTGCTCAAAAAGCCAATATCACAATTGTTGATAATATTATTAGATGTATCCCTAAAATGGTAATCATCGCTAAAAGAATGAAAAACCTAGAATCTGAAAAGATTAAAGTGATCGTGAATAATTTTAATCAGAAGAAGAATCTTGATGACTGCTTGGAATATATAATTAATTTCCTACAAAATTTAATGGAGAAGCCTAATTCAAAATGAATTTAATGAAACCTCTTGATTTCTCAATACGCCCTTGCTCTTATAATGATATCCCCGCAGTAATGGATGTTAATGAGACTACTCTCCCCGAGAACTATCCATTATTCTTTTATGAACAAATCCTTGAAAAATATCCAAAAACCTTTATTCTTGCATACAATAAAGATGATCCTAAACAAGTAATCGGATATATTATGTGGCGTGTAGAAAGAGGACTTTCATCCTTCGGACTTCAACATGTTAAAAAAGCCCACTTGGTTTCATTAGCGGTTCTTCATGATTATAGAAGGCAAGGCATTGCAAATGAAATTCTTTTAGAAAGTATGAAACTTATTCGTGATTTTAAAATTTCAGAATATGTTTTAGAAGTCCGTGTTTCAAATTCAGGTGCAGTCAAATTATACGAAGACCTACATAACTTTATAAAAATTCGAATTATTGGTCATTATTATCGTGATGGTGAAGATGCGTATTATATGGCGGCTAAAATTCAAGATAATACTAAAAATCAAACATCTAACCAAAATTTAAACGGAATGACAGACATGGAAATTAAACAGTATTTCCTAGATAAAAATCAAGGATACATATTATATAATTGCCCAAATTGCAGTTCTCTTCATATAAAAGCCTTAACTTATTCACTAGCTGGAACTATAGATCCCGATAATAGCGATTCTTTATTATGCGCTGATTGTAATGAAGAAATGACTTTATTAGATATAGCTGCAGGAAAATATAATTCTTTTAAATAAATTACTCTTCGACAAAACTTCTTGGCTTTTGATAATCTATTAAAATTGCTTTTAGAAAATCACGTAATTTAGAATTAATCTCGTTAATTTGATTTTCAGCTAAAATGCTCTTATCTAGAGAACTTATGATTGAAAAATAATAATTTGCATAATAGGGATTACCAGATTTTTTTTTCTTGATAGCATCTTTTATTTGCTCTTCTGACATATCTAAATCATTGTAAAGATGAAATTGGTAACAAATATTCATAAATTCACCATCAACGCCCCTTATACTTGTAATATCCAAATCTTCATCTTCTAATTGGCCAAAAAACTCCAAATGACCGCTGATAATTCTATCTATCTTATTTTCAAGGTCATAATCATTACTTTTTGGATTAAAAGTCTCCGAAATCACAAGACCTGTATGATCGAATAAAATTGCTTGAATTATTTCGGTTTTATCACGGTATTCAACGATTCCATCTTGAATCTCATTATAACCATCTAAATAACTCCTTAATCCGTTAGAGATCATATGAATTATCGTATATAGATTATATATACTCGTTTGATAAAACTGAAATTCATATTCTGGAAAGGTGGTTCTCAATAACTTCTTAACCATTGCCCTTCGTGCTATATATTCATCAGGATTGTCCTTAATAAACTCATAATCGGCTTTACTAAAACAGACGTAAATCGGAATCTCTTTTGGGTATCCAATATCTTCCAATACTCCTAAAACATCGCTTAAATATTTAACACTCTCTGTAAAACGCATTTCATCCTGAATATCAACTAAATATATCAATAAATCTATACTCTCAAAATACATTTTGCGTTTCAGATACATCGCGCGAAATTTACTTTGACCCCCCATATCAAAGAAATTCAATCGAAGATTCAAAAAATTCCGCCTATAATAGTCAATACGCAAAGTTGGCTTTAAACTATGGACCTCGTCTTCATATCCATACATTCGTTTAAATCCCACAAGCATACTGGATTTTCCAGCATTATCTAAACCACTTAATACTACTTTGATGGTTTTTTTCGCATAATCACTCATTATATATTCCCGTTATTTTTATGGCTATCTTGCTTTCTTGCGTTTTTACGTTCATATTTCCTTTATTTTATTTATTTAAATTATTTTCTTGTTAAGTTCTTTTTGATTTATTTATTTAATCTATAAGATCTCAAAAATTTCTATTCATAAAATAATTCACAATATAATTCCCCAAAAATTTAAATCTATTGCTACAAAATCTACCTATTTCTCCCCCCGTTCTTCTCCCTTTTAAAGTTTCCTCCTTTATGTCGATTAAATTTAAATACCTTATACACCTTAATTTCTTGGGTTGAGTTATCACATCTCGTGATCTCAATATATTTCGATATATTCCGATCTCAACCACGTAATCTTAAACGAATTCTTTGACCGAAAAGTGCCTGAAGAATAACCGTTAAGATACGAAGTGCAATAAATCATCACCTTGAATTCACGCATACATTTGCATCAATCTTTTCGGATTGAGAAAACAAGACATCCCGATGGTCTTTAGCGCAATATGGAAACTGAGACTAAAACAGAATCGGTTTTTATAACACACTCGACCCATGGCAAAGTCTTGCTTTTATCGTATTAGAGTCTTTAGACCCTGTTTTATCTATTAATTGTCAAAAAAAAAACAGACCAGACTATGAGAACCGAATTAATTTTCTCTTTGTGCTAATAATCTTAATTATATTATCATTATTAGTAAGAATTTTAATCTCGAGATAAAATGCAAATTGTACCAACATTGTCCATCCCATAATTAATTTGATACATTTTGAATAATTCAACTTGTATTAATGTATTGTGAGATAGACTAAAGTTTCAAATTTTTACTATACTATATAACCAAATGTATGGATTATTTCTTCCAACAAAGCAATTTTGTTCACGTGAAGAAAAGAATTTTGAAAATGTATGCTTGTTTTACGTTATACAAATACCTAAAACATATCATAGTTAATTCGAAATATTTTGAATATTCTAATAATCAAACCTTAACCTTATCTTAGACATTTAGTCTCCGATAAGCTCTCAGGACTCGTTCCTGATTAAGGTCCATACGCCTACGCTGTATAGTGGATGTCTCGGCTTGGAATCTGATGAAGGGCGTGACAAGCTGCGATAAGCTCCGGGTAGGTGCAAGTAACCGACGATCCGGAGATCCCCGAATGTGACATCATAACTCAAGTAATATTGAGCTACTCCCATATCCATAAGGTGAGGGAGGAGGAACGTGCTGAAGCGAAGCATCATAATAAGCGCTGGAAAAGAAAGCAAATGCGATTCCGTTAGTAACGGCGAGCGAAAGCGGAATAGGTCAAACCGAATCCCCACGCGATAAGTGTGGGGAGATGTGGAGTGTGGACTCGTGTCAAACCTAATCGATAAAGATGAACTACCCTGGAATGTCTGACCATAGAGGGTGATAGTCCCGTAATCGTAAATCGAAAGGTTTATGGCGAGTATCCCGAGTAATGCGGGCTGGTTGCCTCGTATGAATAAACCTGATACCAACAGGTAAACCTAAATATAACCCAAGACCGATAGCGTATTAGTACCGTGAGGGAAAGATGAAAAGCACCCAGGAATGGTTGTGAAAAGTGCCTGAAACTATACAGTAAAAAGTGAAGCGGTCCGAAAGAGTTTGAATCTCCATGAAGTCTAAGGTGTGAACCGGACGACGAATGGAGACGATCAGGATTGCTTCTTTATTCTAGAAACATTAGCCAGGGAGCTCATGTTAGTGGCGAGATTAAGGAGATAACCTCCGTAGTCGCAGGGAAACCAATATGCTTGTAAGCTCGATTCGTCGGGCCCAGAAGCATGGTGTGAAAGCGCCTATAGTCACTGATGTGATGCCCGAAGTCGGACGATCTAGGCCTGGTCAGGATGAAGTGCTTCGAAAGGGGCATGGAGGTCCGATATCGTTCTGACGTGCAATTCGTTGAGTTGAACTGGGTCTAGGCGGAAAAGCCAAATCTAGTCCGAGGATGGCTGGTTCCCCCCGAAGCTGCTCAAAGGCAGGCCTCAGACGAGTGTGAACACGGTGTAGAGCACTAATTCGCTTGGTACGGATCAGAAATGATCCGCCGGCCTCTTAAACTCCGAATCTGTGTTCCATGTAGACTCTGGGAGACGGCTAACCCGCGATAAGCGTGGGTGGCGAGAGAGAAACAACTCAGACTTCGGTTAAGGTCCCTAAGTGTTGTCTAAGTGTTAAACCGAATGGCGTTAAATTTCTAAGACAGTAAAAAGGTAGGCTCAGAAACAGCCACCCTATAATGAGTACGTAACAGTTCATTTACTAAGAAATTTAGCCCAGAAAATGGACGGGGCTTAAGACAACCACCGATACCGAAGGGTATACTCGGTAGAGAGTATAATCCGGTAGGGGGGCGTGGGGCTCGAGATAAAGCAGGACAGTAATGCCCTGTGAATCGTACCCCAGTGCAGATCCTGGCAGTAGTAACAGCTGAGATACGTGAAAATCGTATCCGCCGAAAGGCCAAGGGTTTCTTGGCAATACGTCGTTAGCCAAGAGTTAGTCGGTCCTAAGTGCATTCTTAAACGTCGTGCACGAAAGGGAAACAGATTTATATTTCTGTACTTGGAGCCTAAGAAAATTATCGGCAACGAAAGATGGATTCGAAACGAAAGTGGATAGCTCGAGCAGGACTGTCGTTCCTGTTTAAATGTATACCTCCGGGAAGTGCCTTTGCGGCGAGAACCGGACTAAAGCATGAATAGCCACCCTATTGTGGGAGGTTCGAGGCAACTCCAATTTCCATTGAAAATCGCATCCATAATTAAACTCCAAACCGTACCAAGAACCGACACAGGTGTGCCAAGGTGAGAAGCCTAAGGCGTGTGGAAGTATAGATTGTTAGGGAAATCGGCAAAATAGAGCGGTAACTTCGGAATAACGCTTGCTTGGAATCTTTGCGGTTAAACGCGGGGGATTCTAAGTTGCAATAACTATGTGCACCCGACTGTTAAATACAAACATAGCTTTCTGCAAGACCGAAAGGTTGTGTACAGAAAGTGAATCCTGCCCAGTGGTAGTCAGTCAAAACCGGGTTCAACCGGACTAAGCTCTACTAAACGGCGGGAGTAACTATAACTCTCTTAAGGTAGCCAAATGCCTTG
>JAUWMK010000194.1 GCA_030613185.1 Promethearchaeum sp. | reverse complement strand
TTACAAAGGGAAATTATTGAATCCGGCCAGGCTAAATACTTTGTATGGTATAAATCCGATTTTGAAGGGCGAAGCATAATCAAAAGTAATAAGATCCAACAAGTTATTAATTTTCTGAAAAATAATGAAGATCAAAACAAGATTATAATCGATTTTTGTCGACCTAGATGAACTTGTCAGACCATGAAAAAACAAAATGATTTTATGGAAAACATACGACTCGACAGAAACGACCTAAACTTTCTTCGTGATATGGCTATTCAACAAGGCATCCAGTATTTCAACATTAGATGTACAAGTGGAACGACTACTTTATTTTCCTTATTGAATGGGATATCTAAATCTTCAAGCTCTGGAATTGGTAAAGGATTTTCGGTTCAAGCATATACAAATGGAGGATGGGGTCTTGCGGTTGGAAAAGAATTCAAAAAAGCATCAATTGAAAGTGTTTTTAATAAAGCAAGTAAATTGGCAAAATTTAGCTCTAAATTTTCGAAGGGTAATTATGAAATTAACCCTACTTCCAATTCCAAATTTTATCATGAAATTAAACAAAAAATTCCCTTACTATCAATTTCTCTTGATGAGAAAATGAGATTACTTCTCGAAATAGAAAAAGATGCTCATATTGATCCTAAGATTGTTTCTACTCACATAAACTATTCAGATGGAGAGTCTGAAAAAATTTCTTACAACATTTTCGACCAGTTCATTAGAAGAAAAGAAAGTGGATTACTTCTCAACATGCAAGTAATTGCTAAGCAAAATGGAAAACAAGAAGGCTATTTTTTAAATAAAGGTGGATTGGGAGGATACGAAATTTTACTAAAATCACAAAAAATTGCATTAGAAACAGCAAAAAACGCCTTAGAATTGCTTAACGCAAAACCTGCAAAACCTGGAAAATTTGATATAATTATGGATCCATCTTTAAGCGGTACATTTGTTCATGAAGCTTTTGGTCATGCTGCTGAAGCGGATGGAGTTATTGCAGGGGAAAGTATATTAGCAGATAAGATGAATACAAAAATTGGAGAAGATATTGTTACAATTGTTGATGATGGTACTTTGGAAGATCAATTTGGTTTCACCCCCTATGATGATGAAGGAATTAAAGGTCAAAAAAATGTAATAGTTAAAGATGGAATTTTGGTCGGATTTATGCATAATTTAGAAACTGCCTCCAAAATGGGTGTAAAACCTACAGGAAATGCTCGTGCCATGAATATTTCAAGCAGTCCTCTTGTAAGGATGACAAATATGTACCTAAAACCTGGAAACTCAACCTTGGATGAAATGATTGAAGAAGTGAAAAACGGATTATTATGCGTTGGCTGGACTTACGGATATTGTGAGATTACTGGACAGTTCATGTTTAAGATGGCTAAAGCCTATTTAATCGAAAATGGAGAAAAAACACAAGTAATAAAAGATGCAGCCATAAGTGGTTTAACTCTATCTGTATTAAAGCGTATATCAATGCTAAGTAAAGATTACGAAATGGATCCAGGTCATTGTGGGAAAGAGGGGCAATCAATAAGTGTTGGATCTGGTGGGCCATACACATTGATAAAAGATATGGTAATTGGAGGGCAATAAATAATGGATGAATTAGATATTTTTGATCCCAACTATTTTGCTTCTTTATACAAGAAAGTCTCAAAAAAATTGGATAAATTTAGTGAAATAAAACATTATGAGATGTATTGCTCTTCAGGAAAACAAACTTCCATTTCCTATGAAGAAGGATTTATTAAAAAAGCGTTTAATAAAGATTCAAGCGGTTTGGGTTTAAGGATAATTGGACAAAAAGGGAAAGAGGGAATGACGTTCACATCTGATTATTCTGAATCTGCAATAGATCGAATCATTAGAGATGGAAGAATAATAATGAGAGTTTCTACAGAAAACCCCGATTTTAAAAATCTTGCAGTACCTTCAAAAAAATATAATTCTGTTGAAAGAATTTATGATCCTGAAATTGATTCCCTAAATTTAGAGGAGATCAAGGAGATAATTAACCCCATATTTGATTTAAAAAAGAGAGAAATCACTCCACATTCTCTTTCAGGCAATTTTTCTTCATCAATTAATAATGTTTTTATTTTCAACTCTAATGGAATTAACCAAAACGAAAAAAAATCTTATGTAAACATAAATGCGGAAATATCTCTATTAGAAAATAATGGATTTCCTAGCAGTGGATTTAGTTGGCAATCAGAATCTCATTTAAAAGATTTATCAATTGAAAATGTTGCTGAAAAAAGTTATCAAATGGCATATCGAGGTTTAAATAAAGTATCTATAGAAACTGGTAAATATCCAATACTATTATCTCCATTAGCTGTGGCTTTTTTCCTTATCGATCCCATCTCAAAAGCAATTAATTCTGAAGCCGTTCAACATCAAATGTCATTCTTAGGAGATCATCTAAACCAAGAAATTGCGGCTACATCATTTTCTTTAATAGATGATCCCCATATTCCTGGAAAACTTAACACAACATCTTTTGATTGTGAAGGAGTTGCAACCAAACCAATTAAAATCATAAATAAAGGCGTTCTTAACGAATATTATTATAATTCTTTTACCGCGGGTAAGGCAGGAATTGAAACAAATGGTCATGCCTCTAGATCTCACTATGCGAGTAATGTAGGGATTTCAAATCATAATTTAATTATGTCTGAAGGAAAAGAAGATTGGGAAGATATTTTAGCAGGAATTAAAAAAGGAATTTATTTTGATTATACTGGAGATAGTCCGAATTATATTACAGGGGATTTTTCTGGATTAATTTTAACTGGTTGTCTCATAGAAGATGGAGAAATTACAAAATCTCTATCAGAAGCATTAATTGGGATTAACCTTATTGATGCCTTTAAACAAATTGAAACTATTAGCAAGGAAAGAATGTGGATTGATGAAGCATACGTTCCTTGGGTGAAATTAAATAATGCTACTATATCCGGTCGAAAGTAAAAAATATAAAATATAAAATTACTGTCGTCCTTGTTTGATATCCTCGGGAAAAATCCTGCTGATGGCGAAAATGAATACCATAAGCGATAGCATTAACAACCATTGCCAAGTGGGACCTCCAAAATAATCATATAGCATATAAACCCCAATTAATTCTGCGATAACTAAGAAGAAATAAAATGGATGCTTCATTGTGCGTTGTTCATTGGGTGTTCTCCAAAATATAATAGCAATTGCAAAAAATACTAATGTTGCTGAAACTACATTTCCCAAGAATGCATATATGGCGCCAAAAACATGCCAATATCCTGATATCTCGGGTTCTGGCCATTTTTCATCAAAAATTCCCACTAATGCAACACATATTAAACTAAATTCAAATACCGACCATGAAAACCATGCAAAAAGCTTGTTCACTTTTCTAAATTGTTGGTATAGATAGGAATTCCAAGCGGTGCCGATAATTGGAAAAAGACAAAAACCTACAAGAAACACCCATGCCCCAATGTTCCCGTCCAATCGTCCCCAACCAAGATTGCTAATATTGTAAGAAAATGGCATGTATTTCCAATTTTCATCCAACCATATCGGTCTTAATGCCCATGCAAGCAAGAGTGTGCCTAAAAATTCCCCAATTAATAACAAACATAACCGATTTTTCCAAAATTTATGATCGAACTTTCCTAAAAAGAAATCTGTGATTTTCATTTGCATCATTTTATCCTTTCTTTTTATATTATTTAAGAAATTTATGCATCAATGGAAAATCTTTGAATCAAGATATAATTAGGAATATATTCCCAACCATTCTCCGTATTTATCCATAATTCAATAATAATGCTCTGGTTAAGACCTGTTTCATAAAATGAGACATTAATCATATCAGAGATCATAGATTTCTCATTCTCTAAAGTATAAGTATGATTATACAAATAAACAGCATTAACATTTTCAGAAACACCAATGCTTATATTTGTGGATATATTTGAATTTCCTCTATAAACTCTCACTGCGAAATCTTCTGTATAACCTAGATGGTTTTCAATCAATACATAAACGGAAACATTTTCTCCTACTGTAGAATTTGTTTGAAAGTCTTTCAGTTCCTGATTCTCGTTCAATATAAAGAAAAGTACATCTTGTTCTTCAGGTTTTGTAAAAGTGTAAATCATTGCTCCAGATATTACAATAATTCCCGCAATTAGAACAATTTTGGTTATTTTTTCTAAAGTTAACCCTGATTTCCAATCAAAATTTTCACTATCTTCAGACATTTTGCATCTTATACCATTCTATAGTCTTCTTTAAACCGGTTTCTAAATCTGTTGTGGGTTCCCATCTAAGTACTTTCTTGGCTCGAGTAAGAATCGGCTGGCGTCTCACAGGATCGTCTTTTGGCATTTTTTGAAATACGATTTTTGAGTTTGAATTAGTTAACTGTTTGGTTAATTCAGCTAATTCTAAAATTGTTGTTACTTTATTGTGTCCTAAATTAATTGGAATTCCTCGCGCTTCAGGAACTATTGTATCCTTCAAAATCCCTTCAACTTCATCAACAACATATGTAAAACAGCGTGTTTGTGAACCATCTCCAAAAACTGTTATAGGGTCATCGTTAAGACATTGTTCAATAAAATTAGGTAATGCTCGTCCTAATTCTTTACCTGCGCGAATTCTTGGACCGTATGTATTAAAAATCCGTACAAACCTTACATCAATATTGTGTTGTAATTCATAAGCTTTCGTAAATGCTTCTCCTGCTCGTTTAGATTCATCGTAACAAGAACGTGGACCAATTGTATTTACATAACCAAAATAACTTTCGGGTGTAGGAACTTTATCTACAGGTGGATTTCCATAAGTTTCTGATGTTGAAGCGTAAAAGAAACTTGAACTGTGTTCTTTTGCGATACCTAGTGCATTCATGGTTCCTAAAGTATTAGATTTCATTATTGAAATTGGAAATTTTGAAAATTCAAAAGGTGAAGCACGGCTTGCCAGATGCATTACAATATCAAATCTATCTGTTAAATTAGGATAACTCACTCGATTAGGTTTATTTTTACCAAAGAAAACTGGTATTGAAATATCATGCATAATGAATTTAAAATTTGGATTTTTTTCTAAATGTGCAATATTCTCCCAACGTCCAGAACTAAAATTATCTAAACAAACCACTTTAGCATCCAATTTTAATAGAACTTCACAGATCCATGATCCAAGAAATCCTCCTCCTCCGGTCACTAGTATATTCTTTTTCTTGAACGAATTATTCATTCTCTCGTCTTTTCCAAGCCGATTAATAATTTTTTGCAATTCATTTTGATGATCATACATTTCTTATTTTATAATCAAGTAAATAAAAAATAAAAATTTAAACATTCAATACAATTAAAAATTAGGATGAGAAAAAAAGAAAACACGGATCATTCAAAGAGAAACGATAATTCATTTTTCCAACAGATTTCTCCATTTAACAAATCAATCACGATCCAAATTATTTCTCTCTCTATAAGTATAATTTCGGCTTCTTTGGGATTATATTACATTTTCTATCAGCAATCAATAGATGTATTAATCTATGAAGGTATCCTGCCGTATAATCTTAATTGGATGCTATATATCATAGGAGGGTCGGTGCTTGCTCTTGTTGGATTGCTTTTTGTGCCTTTAGATGAATCTTTTTTCATAAAAAAAGAACTTATTGATAAAATTCCACTCATAATCAAAAAGATTGAAGTTAAATTTCACGAAGAATTGTTTTATGATGCTATAAACATTATAGAAACATATTTTGATGAACTACATTCAATTCACATATTTAAAAAGAATGAAAAATTACTTTTTCTCTACAAACAGGCTCAAATCAATAATAATTTGAAAATTTTGTTGAAAAAAATGAATGAATTGCTAAATGTTAATGCCTTAAGAGAATTTACTCAAGAAATTCGTTCAGCATTGACATTAATTGAAATTAATAATGAATATATCCTGGAAAGTCAAAAAAAGAAATTTGAAGAAATATCAAATGGTTCAAGAATCAATGACTAATTTTATGAATTTTTTTAGTGTTTTATCGAAATTTATTTGAATTTCATCTAAATCAGCAATAATTTTTTCGAAATTATCAATATTCTCCCATTTAAAAAGTGCAATTAATTTTACACTATTCATTTCCTTAGGAAAATGATATTGGATTAGATTTAATCCATGGAAATTCATTGAAATTAGAATTTTTCTTGCAATCAAATTTAATAGATCAGAAGAATGTCGCGCTAAGGTTATACATAAAAAATCCAAAGTTTTTCCATGAAATAAAATATAAGGATAATATTTCTTTTTACTCTGAAATGTTATGATTTGTTCTATAACTTCGATATTCTTATCAATTTGAAGAGGTGAAAGTTTGCCTGGCACATTTTTAGATGATTCTTGCGTTTTAATTAATTCTAATAGTAATTTATCCGATCTTTTCACATATATTAAAACAAAATAAAATAAAAAAAGTTTTCAGATTGCTTTTTATTAGAAACTTGTGGAAGACATTGCTGCCAAGCCACCGTAGAATGCTCCATTAAATAATCCTGCCAATATTATCAGTAGATATGGTGTATGATACATACTTGGAACTATTGTTGCTCCAATTGCAGTAGTTGATGAAATACCCAATGCTGGAATCAATATAAATATTATTGGCAGTACCGTTAAAACGAAAATTGCCAACATCATTCCGAAAAAGCTAGTTTTACTAGATTCATTAGAAAACTTACTTCCAGTAATTATGGCTGTAACTAAACCCGGAACTAATACCCATAGAATTCCAACAATATTTGTTATATATTGATATCCGTTTGGTCTTGTATGATATATCAAAGAAGTAAATATATCTGCTTGTGTTCCGCCTGGGGTCAAAATTGCTGTAAAGAAACCCCAAAGATCTTGGCCGATCAAAGCAAAGAAAGCACCAAATGTTACGTTTCCGACACCTCCAACCGCTGCGTAGATGAATAGAAAGATAACATTCAGCAGAAAGAAGATTCCAAGACTTATACCAAAATTTTTCATAAAACTCATTTTAAATACTCCATTTAGATTTAATTAATTATTATATCAAATTCTAAACCTAATATATTTTTGGAAGTAATGAATAAAAAATATATGCGAATATTCTATTAAAAAAGGGTTATTTGCAGTTAAGAAATATTTAGTCAAATATCTGAAACAAGTGGAACAAGTGGAAATTTATTAGAAATAATAAAAAAATAAAATAATTCCTTTCTAAATTCTTATTTTATTGTTATCGTAACTCCAGATGACAGTGCCGTGAACATTACTATCGTAATTATAAGAGCCGCAAGTAAGAATGACAACTGTCTCTTTTTTGGATCCATATCTTCATCTGCAGAGTACCCAATGAAGCCAACCATTACAAAAATTAAACCGAGATTTACTCCGATTCGGGCAATATTTTCGAATATGACTGGTTGGAATCTCATCCAATCTGCTCTAGCATATATTTCTTTATCTCTTTCGAGATATTCTTGATATCCATAATCTCCTCTCCAATAACCCAAATCATTTTCATGTAACATATAATTTTCCCAATCATATGAGTTATTTGCGAGAGAAATGCTTGTCAATGCAATGGTTCCAAAAATTATCGCAATAATCATGCCTCCAATAATAAATTTGGTTGCTTTTCTTCGATCCATATCAATTAATTTTTCCCAAATATCTACTTCTTTATCTTCTTTAGTGTCCTCTTTAATAGTTTCTTTTTTACTCGATGATTTTTTAGCCATGTTTTATCCACTCCTGATTTTTTTTATGGAATTATTTATAATTACAAGACCTGCAATTATTATCAGTGCCCAACCAATGGAAGAAAACCATTTTTTTATTTGAATACTCGGGCCGTCTTTATAGATTTCAATATTATAAATCACTTCTGTGCTCATATTGAACGAATTAGAGCCATACACAAAAATTACATAATCTCCCGGTTCATTCCAAATAGTATTCCCAGAACTTCCATCTCCCATGAATTCGATATAATAGAAATCATCTTGAACACAACTAACTACAGTTTGAGTGTAGCCATACTGACTTGGATCACCACTCCAAGTAGGTCTACTAATAAGAAAATAACGTCCAGAGACATTTTGAGGGCCATATGTATCGTTTTTTTGGTATTCTGAATCAAAAAGACCTTTCCCAACTATCTTTAGGGAAGCGGTTACATTTTGTGAATACACAGAAAATTTGATAGTTATTTTTTGATTTTTTTTTATGTTAATTTCGTATGGATCGACATTATGAAATGATTTTTCACTCTCTTGATCAACAAGCTTGTTCGATTCATCATGTATAAGGACTTTTTCGGCCATTTCACCAACAATCGGTCCCAAAATAAGAAAAAGAAGACCCATTGTTAGAAGAACTTTTACTATTTTTAAAAAAGAAATAAAAGATACCTTAAGGGACAGAAGAACAGTAATTATTATGGTGTTATTACCTTTACTGGTTTTTCCTCTGCTGATGACCATTATCACCAAGGTAACCATGTCTCAGAAGGAGAAAGCGGAAAAGAAAGTGCTTAATGTCGGTTATATTGACCATGGGAATGCTGCAAGGCTTAAAGAGATTTTTTTAGAGCGAAAGGAAATGATGAT
>JAUWMK010000399.1 GCA_030613185.1 Promethearchaeum sp. | reverse complement strand
AATTCCGTGTAATTCAACCCCGCCATCTTTAATTTCTTTATTAACATCTTCAATTTTTTTTTTTTTTTCTTCTTCCATAAAATTCACAATTTTTGTTTTATATTTTCAAATTACAATCATATCCTTAAAAATAATTCTAGTAATTAGGAAAAAAGAAAAACAAAATAAATTTAATGTGGAAAACTCTGGGAATCAAATAATGATCTGAAGTTATAACTTTTTATTCCCAATATTCTGATTCACTGTTAGAAAGGGTTGTTTCTGCATTATTTCTCTTCAAAACCTCTTCACAAATCCCACAGAGATAATATTTATAAATTATCATTACAATATTATTATGATCAATGTGTTTTTTGTTTAAAATAGAGTAATATTCGATTTCTTCATTCTTATAATCGGTAGAAACGGGATCTCCGTTAATATCTGTTATTTTTACAATACTTTGAATCTCAAGATTTACAATTGAAGATCTATAAGCTAAAGGATCTCTTTCAATTGGTAGGTTCTCTAATATTTTTTCTGCCCAATCCGGAGTATATTCCTTTACCTTTTCCGGAATTTTGTTATTGTCTACATCATCAATAAAAGCAATTAAATTGTCTCTTAATTCTTTTATAGTAATCCATTCATTTTCCTTTCCATTTTCTTTAGTGGTAAAATCGCTTAATTCATCAAATCTGGGGACAGTTTGGATAATATTTTCTTCACTATGGTTAATTCGATATAAATTTAGTGATTCTGGATATTTTTTTGTCTCTTCAAATAAATTTTCTAAGAATTTTTTAAATTCTGCTAAGATTTTATTATATTTTTTATTGATTGTTGCAACATGGGTTTCAATTTCATCTTCAATGGATTTGATATCAAATTGAGTGATGATGTCACTCTCAGTTCGCCCACAAAAATAACATTTCTTATTTTTTGCTTTTTTGACAATTTCAATCATTTTTTTCACCATTTTAGGGATTAAATTCTCTTTCCAAAGATTTTTGTTCCAACACGAACCATATTTGCACCATTTTCGATGGCTATTTCATAATCATTAGACATTCCCATACTCAAGATCTTCAATTTATACTTCTGTTTATGTTTATTATAAATATTCTTCATTTCTTTAAAATAAGGGATTGGATTTTCGTCAAACGGAGGAATGCACATTAATCCCATAAGTTTGATATTGTTTAAAGATTTAATATATTCTAATAATTCTTTCAGGTTTTCTTTTGGAATTCCACTTTTATTTTTTTCAGAACCGATATTAACTTCAATTAGAACGGGCATTATTTTATTTATTTCCGCACAAAAATTATCAATTTTTTTTATAAGCTTTTTAGAATCAACCGATTGAATCATATCAAAATATTGTGCAGCGAGCTTCACTTTATTGGATTGAAGGTGTCCGATAAAATTCCATTTTATATCTTTCAAATGTTTTAATTTTATGATTTTTGGGATTGCATCTTGAATGTAATTTTCTCCAAAGTTTCTATGACCCGAATTGTATGCTTCTTCGATAAATTCTATGGGTTTTTTTTTTGAAACTGCTATTAAACTGACATTTTTTGGAATATTTAGTTTATTTAAATTTTCAGAAATGTTTTCAATTCCCATTGAAATAAAAAATGATGTTATGGTAAAAAACTTATTTTTTTTGAATTTGTTTTGCTAATTTTAAATCTTCTAGAGTATCAATTTCCATGCAAAATTCGTTCATAATATCCAAAGGGAACAAGTTTATTGTTTCTGAGATATCATTAAAAGCATTTTCTGCGTAGCATGAAGTATCTCCCTTTTCAACAAATTTCCCAATTTCATTCATCCATAAAGAAAAATCTTTTTTGGTCCAAAAATAGAGTGGTAATAAGAATACAGCATCTTTTCCGTCTTTTCCAAACACATCTATACCGATTTTCCTTACTTTTCCATTCTGAATTTGCCCCTTGAAATCCTTTTCAGGTAATGAAGCTGCCCGATCAACAATAACCGCACTCAGTTTTTGCTTAACAATTTTTTGAATCACAGATTTTTCGAAAACTAAATCTCCATGCAATAATAGGATATCATCGTCATCAATTTCATTTCGAGCTAACCACATCGAATAAATATAATTTGTAGACTCGAATTTTGGATTATTTGTATAAACAACATCTAATTCTGGGAACTTTTCTTTTACGTGATTAATAATTTTATCTTGTAATGGCCCGGTTGTGATTATATATTTTTTTACTCCAATCGATAATAACAATTCAATCTGGCGCTGTAAAATCGATTTTCCGTTTACTTCTAATAGGCATTTTGGCAAATGATCAGTTAAAGGCTTTAATCTGCGCGCTACACCAGAATTTAATATTAATGCTTTCATTGTTTTCATCCTTGATATAAATTTTTTATAAAAGTCTCTGTAAAATTTCTCTTAATTGGTCTTCAGTTAATTTTCTGGGGTTATGCTTTACACGATCAGGCGTAAATCCTTCATTAATTATTAGTTCAATCCCTTTCTTATCTATATCAACTTCGTGCAATTTTGTGGGTAGATTAAGATTTTTCATTAGTTCTGTTATCATTTGTGCGGCTTTTTCAGGAGAGTCTGCTCCAATTGCTTTTGAGATTTTTTGTAAGCGTTCAGGGGCTTCATCTATGTTATCTGCAGTTTTTTCAGAATTGAATAAAAGAAATTGACTAAGTGTCAATGCACAAGCTAAACCATGAGGGACATTGAAATGTAATGTAATCGGATAAGATACTGAATGAACTGCGGTAGTTTTTGTATTACTAAATGCTAAGCCTGATAATAGACTTCCAAACGCGAGAATTTTTCGGGTCTCAACATCTGAAGGATTATCGAAAATTTTTTGGAGATTTGAAAATATTATTGGAATAGCTTGGAGAGCATAAATATCAGAAATAGGATTATGATTTTTTGACCAATAGGCTTCAATAGCTTGGCTTAATGCATCCAATCCTGTAATAACGGACATTTTATTCGGTAAACTCTTAACTAAGATCGGATCAACAATTGCGCCATTCGCATACATCTTGGGATCGGATAAAGAATACTTTTTTTGCTTTTCTCCCAAATCCCAAACTGTTGCCCATCGTGTGACTTCAGAACCCGTTCCAGATGTTGTAGGCACTTCAATCAAAGGAATTCCATGATTTTCAAGAGTTTTACCTTCTTTAAGATAAAGGTTAATACTTCCTGGATTTTTACCTAAAATCGCCATGCATTTAGCCGTATCCATGGCAGATCCTCCGCCAATTCCAATTATCAAGCCGTAATCCTTATTTCTAACTAAATTCGCTCCATTATCAATAATTTCTATTGAAGAAAAATATCCTTCTTTTTCAAAGATATCAATAGTAAATCCATCTTTTTCTAAGTAATCATGCACTTTTTCAGAAATGCCTAAGATTTTTAGAAGATTTTTATCTGTTACAATTAGAATTTTTTTGTTACATGCAATTTTTACTGCTAATTCTGAAATATTCTTTAAAGAATCAATTCCAAATAGGATTTCTACTGGATTATAATATGTTTTCATTTGTAATGTCATATAAATCAATTTACTTTATTTTTGAAGAGAATTCATGAAGAATTCCTTATTTTGAATAGGTGTGGTTGTAGGTCGTCCTAAATCTTCACGGGATCCTTTTTTAACTTTAATAATTAACATTGATGGCCCTTTTTCTTCTTTTTTTTTTGCGTCGAACATATTTCCTAATGCTATCTTCAAATCCTCTCTACTATTTGCAAGATAAACTGATTTATAGCCACTTCCAAGAGAAATTTCTTTGAAATTAATAGTATCTGAAACTGTAGGTTGACCACCAGTTGATT
>JAUWMK010000327.1 GCA_030613185.1 Promethearchaeum sp. | reverse complement strand
CCACGTAAATTTTAAGTTCCAAGGTTTTCGATTCATACCATGTATTCGTTATATTTGCTCTAATTTTTAAAGAATAAGGTAAACTGGAAACGTTCAAAGTATTATTGCACGATATATTATAAATTCCATCCCCTACTTCTTGAATTTCATAAGAATCACTCCATTCTATAATGAAATTACTTTCATTTATCCCATAATTTGTATCAATTTCTGAGTAATTAAGAGATACTACGAAACTCTCATTCCAAGATAATGACCTGCTAAGATATCCAGTTGTTGTTTCTAATTTTGTTTTAACAGGATTATTCCTTTCAACTACGGTAAAAAATGTTGTTAGATTCACATTATCAATTGTGACAGTAATATTATTTTTTAATTCAAAGTTGTCTGCGATATATAACTGAATTTTAATTGTTATATTCTGTGATACATTTAATAGTGAAGGTGATATATCAAAAGTTTGATTTTGAATAGGAATTGAGAAATTGGTTAATTTTATTGTTTGAGAAATCAGATAATCATTTAAATAAATCCGAAATTCTGAGTTTAATGATGAATTAGGCCATTCTTGAGAAATATTATAATCAAAATTAAGGGACGCATTATTAACTATGAAATATCCATCACTACCCAACTCATATTCATTATTATCGATTTTATTTCCTGTTTGATTCCATGATGCTGATGTTAATTGATCTATCTTCTTTTCATAATCGAATGTGAAATTAACATTTTTTATACGTAACTCATTCCAGTAATCCCAATCAGTATGACAATTATCTTCACAAAATATGTTCATACCTAAAATGACAGTAAAATTTTCATGATCTTGGGATAGAACTTGAGTTAAATAGAAAAGAAGATTATTTTCTGAGATCATACTCATATATTTTTCAATTTCAAGAACATCATTTGATGGGTTTGCATCATCAATAAATAATCCCAATTCATATGTTTGATAATAAGCAATTTCATAGATATTTTCTAATAATGGATCAGCGATTGATACATAGAATCTAACAAAATCATAAACTACCCCTTGATCATTGTCAGACCATAAAGGATTACCATTTGGATCATCATTAGCATCATTTACATCAATGTTTTGATCTACAGTAGCATTTATTTTTGCACTAACATTTGCTGAAGTAATAGTGTAATCAGACATATTAACAGGCATTGTAAAATTTTGATGCCATTGAATACTCGGAGTTTGTTTAGACCCTTCTTCCCAAGCATGGCTTGCCCAACATCCATTTAAATCAATCCCATAGGAATCACTTCCACCAGCAGGCCATTCCGGAAAAGCAGGAAAATTAGGGTTTTCTTTACTTATCCAATCTGTATCTGGTATATCATTTATATCTGAAAAAGTTCTTTCATCACCTACAACTTTATAATTTGCTTGATTATTATCTAAATTTTCATCAATATCTGAAAGATCTCCATCTTCTTCCTCACTCCATGGTGAAAAAGATTGTTCTAAATCAAAATTTGGATCTCTAACCAATTGTTTAGAATAGGTTGTCCTATTTTCACTGTAGGCATCTGCAGATGATGGATTTTCACTTAAATTGCTGATATCTTTAATAAAATTTATATTTAAATTTCCTTCATTATTTGGAGAAATCACTAAACCAATAAATAATCCAAATAGAAAAACACAAAGAATTAAGTTTTTTTTTTTAATTTTTATAATGTTCAATCTGTTTCACACCTCGATTTTTGCTCTAAAACATTTTCTCTGCAATTTTTTAACATTTTTGATAAAATCATTCTAATCTTTCTCCGGTTTATTTGGATTCGAAGATGTTTTCTTCTTTGGCAATTCTTTAATCTTCGGTTTCCTAAGATATCGAATTTTTTTAGGCTTTTTATCCGTTGGACTTGATTTAAAATCGCTTTTTTTAATATCATGGGATTTTACAAATTGATCAGGTTTTATTTTCTCAATTTTTTGAGTCGGTTCTACCTTTTTAGGTTGTTCACCTTTAGGTATTTCCAAACTATCTTCCAAACTTGATGGTTTCCTGGAGGTAACAGGTTTCTTTTCTTCCTTCGGAATTTTAGGAGTACTTTTCTGTTTTTCTTCTAATTTAGCTTTTTCTCCTATCTCCTTTTTAACATCACCTTTAGTTATAGATTTTTGTTTACTTCCAGGAACAGAATGACTTTTCTTTATCCCTAGACTTTTTGAAGGTAATGACCCTTTAGTTCTATATATATAATCTTTAACGAATAAATCATCAGCAGTCTTCACAGAAAGTACTTTTTCAACAGCTTTTCCTTTCTGTATGGCTTTGTTTAAACTTCTAATCTCTCGAATACTTTTTGGGAATCTGAAGTATTGTTGATAAGCAATAAACGCTGCAACAAGTCCAATTATCATTACACCCATAATATAAATTACAAATGTTGGAATGCCCTCAATAATCGGTGGCGTAATCACATTTAGCTTTATTTCAAATGGCTCGAAACTATAATTTGGTCCTTTAAATATTGAAATATATATAGTATAAATACCTTCAGGAACATTTTCAAGTGTAACTGAATAGGATTTTGATTCAGTTTCATTAAGAAAGCCTGAACCGTATTTCCAGCTATAACTCACTTCACAACCAGAAATTTCCCCTTCAAAATCTGCATTATCAATGAATAAAACTAAATCGAAATCTTGCTTTGTTTCAATGGTAAAACTCTGATTTGCATTTGATGTTGTGATATTCGTGTGGATCTGTCGCACATTAAGCTGGATATTTCTTGAAATTGGAACATAATTATTTTTATCTGCGAAGAACGAAACAATATATACACCAAGATCTAATTTAGAAGTGTTAATTAAGAAGTTATAGGCGGTGTCGTTGAATGTTGAAGAATAAATAGATGATTCTAAACCATCTAAAGACATTTGGGGATTTTGAAGTAGTTCACTTAAAAGTGAATCGCAATAAAAAATCGTGAAGTTTACTTGACTGGTAATCGGAACTTCAATTTTATCAGAAGAAGATACATCTTCATGCCCCATTAATATTTTTAAATTTGTTTCTCGTTCAACCACGTAAATTTTAAGTTCCAAGGTTTTCGATTCATACCATGTATTTGTAATATTCACATGGATTTTTAAAGAATAAGGTAAACTGGTAATATTCAAAGTATTATCGCATGAAATATTATAAATTCCATTCCCAATCTCTTGTATTTCGTAAGAATCACTCCATTCAACATTAAAATTACTTTCATTTATACCAAATTTTGTATCAAATTCTGAATAATTAAGATAAACTACGAAATTCTCATTCCAAGGTATTGACCGGCTAAGATATCCAGTTGTTGTTTCTAAATTTGTTTTAACAGGATTGTTCCTTTCGACTACTGTAAAAAATGTTGTTAAATTCACATTATCAATCGAGAGAGTTAAAATTTTACTCAAATTAAAAGTATCGGCGATAAATAATTGTAACTTCAAAGTTATGTTTTGAGTTTCACTTATTAGAGAAGGAGATATGACAAAACTTTCATGTTGAACATCTGTGGAAAAATTAGTTATTTTTATTGTTTTAGAAATCAGATAATCATTAAAATATACCCTAAACTCTGAGTTTAAAGAAGAATCAGGCCATTCCTGAGAAATATTATAATCAAAGTTGAGTGATGCATTATTTATAATGAAATACCCATCATCACCCAATTCATATTCATTATTATTGATTTTATTTCCTGTTTGACTCCATGATGCTGATGTTAATTGGTCTATATTCTTTTCATAAGTAAATGTAACATTTACATTTTTTATACATAACTTATCCCAGTAATCTTGATCTGAGGTGCAACTATCCTCGCAAAAAATATTCATTCCTAAAATTACAGTAAAATTTTCATGATCATAAGATAAAACTTGAGTTAAATAAAATATCAGATTGTCTTCAAGAATCATATTCATATATTTTTCTATTTCAAGAACATTATTTCCTGCATCAATCCATAATCCCAATTCATATGTTTGATAAGAAGCAACTTCATAAATATTTTCTAAAGAAGTATCCGCTACTGAAACGTAATATCTAACATAATCATAAACTACTCCTCGAGGATCACTAGGATTCGATCCCTCGGGAGTATCCCCTAAATCCATGTTCACATCTACATTTCTATCTACACTTCCATTAATTATTGCACTAACATTTGCTGAAGTAATTTTGTAATCAGACATATTAACAGGCATTGTAAAATTTTGATGCCACTGAACGCTTGGTGTTTGTTTAGGGCCTTCCGCCCAAGTATGACCTGCCCAACATCCATCTGAATCAAATCCATCAGAATCAGGATATGCAGGAAATTCTGGATTTTGGCGTTTTGTCCAATTGGAACTTTGAGGTATCCCGTTTACATCCGAAAAAATCTTTTGTTCTCCCATAACCCTATAATTTGCTTGGTTGTTATCTAAATTTTCATCAATATCTGAAATATCTCCATCTTCTTCCTCACTCCATGGAGAAGATGATCCATCAATGTCGAATTGGGGATCAATTACTAATTGTTTTGAATAATCAGTTCTATTCTCCAAAAAAATACTAGATCTGGGGAGTGTTTTATTTATTTGATTCTCATTTTTTGAGATATTGTCTGATGTATTATTTAAACTTAAACCGGAAAAACAGATTAGTCCTAAAATGAATATGATAACAATTTTCGAGCAGTTATTCTTAAATCCTATTTTTTTCATTTGATTTCTCACCTTTTATTGTTCTAAAACATTCTCTCTCCAAATTTTTAGTCTTTTCGATAATTCATTTTTCTTGAAATTCATTTTTAATCAGTTTTCTTTTTTGGTATTTCTTTAATCTTGGGTTTTCTTAGATAACGAATTTTTTTGGGTTTTTGATCCATTGAAATTGGTTTAAGATCGCTATCTTCGATATTATGAGGCTTTACAAATTGATCAGGTTTTAGTTTCTCAATTTTTTGAGTTGGTTCTACCTTTTTAGGTTGTTCAGTTTTAGGTATTTCCAAACTTTCTTCTAAATTTGATGATTTTTTGAAGATATCGGGTTTCTTATCTTCTTTCGAAATTTCAGGGGTAATTTTCGGTTTTTCTTCTATTTTAGTTCCTTTTAATTCTGCTTGTTCTACTTTAAGCCCCTTTTTAATATCTCCCTTAGTCATTGATTTTTGAACACTTTCAGGAGCAACACGACTTTTCAACATCGATTCATTCATTGAAGGTACTAATCCTTTTGTTCTGGAAATATAATCTTGAACGAATAAATCATCTGCCATTTTCACGGAAAGTGCTTTTTCAGCCGCCTTCCCTTTCCGTATGGCTTTACTTAAACTTCTAATCTCT
>JAUWMK010000225.1 GCA_030613185.1 Promethearchaeum sp. | reverse complement strand
TCTTAGTCCTCATGGACCAAATAGAAAGGGTGGTTGGAAGTATTTAAAATGTCCAAAATGTAATAAGAGATCTAAAGTTGCAGTTATTAAAAATTCAACAAATATAAGTAGGGCTGATAATTATTAATTTCGTTTAAAATTAAAATATTTAAATCTCCTCCATTCTTCTTGAAAATTATGAGCATATTTTGCATTAGACTCAACAATTGCGAGATATTGGATGAAGATTTCAACAATTTAGAGAATAAGAAACAAACTCCAGAGAAGTAGAGGAAATGAATAACTAGTGATTTTCTTTTTGAAAATTCCTCAATTTTTTTTAACAAATGCAAAAATTCAATACATTTTTTTATTGATTTTCACTTTTGAATCATTTCTGAAAACAAGACAATAGCTATGATCATAACCGTAGCCATAGGTTCCTTGCCCTTGATCTATTCCTTCCCAACCAATTATAATTTCTCCTTCAAAAGAATAGATTTTTGATAGTGTTTTAGCAATATCCCAAGCTAAAGTTGTCACCTTGTTGCTTTTTAAATTGGATACTTCTACTATAACATAGATGTAAATTTTATGATATGATTTGAATCATTTTTGGATTTGATTATTATTCAATTGCTTCTTAGCAATTTACTACTTTTCTTTACTAAAACAACAAAAACAAAAATGAAAGTATTCACGACTAAGGAATTTAACTATTTCTTTAACATAACTAAGTAGAATTAACGACAACTAAGATTAAGATTATAGATTTTTCTTTACATTAAATAAAATAATCATTGATAAAAATCAGATAGATTTATTTAATCGATTTAAAACAGCAAATGCATTCTATGAAGAAAATGCCATTTCCACTAATAATATTCAATATCCCTTACTATTTCCGCCGAGAATATATACAATTATTCAAGAAAAAAATATTTATATCAATCCGATTGAAATAAAAAGAAGTGCAAAAAAGAAGTGGCGAATATTTAGTATAACTCTTTGTTTATTTGCTTTTTTGTGTTATATTCCATTCCCAATGAAACCCGATAAATATGGACCAGGATTACATTTGGAAGTTTTAGCATTTTTCATAATATTATCTTTAGGAATAACATATTTTACAACCTTTCGTGGATTTCCTAAATTTTTTAAAAATATATGGGTAAATCAATTTGGAGAATGCAATTATCGTGAAGGTGGAGGTTTAACAAATGAACATAAACTATAACTCTTTCTGCTTTTTTAGTTAAGGATTTCTCATATTATAAGGAACAAGATAGAAAACATGAAAAAAATTTCGATTTTTGTGCCATTTTAAATTATTATAGATACCAATATATTTTTCAATATTATTTAAAAAAAGGAATAATCCCCGGGCAGGGGTCTCCCATACCTCCGTAGTTTTCGAGGCATGATCATCGAACTCATCCTTTCGTGTTTGATTATCCGCAGTCCACTTCTAACTTTCGAATCACCCGTTCAGTTCCATCGGGTTCAACGACAGTAATGTGTGCTGCGCATGATAATCAGCAGTCATAACAGCGTATAACCATTTCCAATAGGTTCAAAATATTATCATTTACTTCTACTACCATTTTCATTTCATCTCCTTTATTTCACCATAGGGTCAGGTAATTTTATTTTATCTAAAATTCCTTCTTCAAATATTTGTTTGGCAGCGTGTTTCACACTTTTTTCGATTCCTGCTATATTGTGATTTGTTGCTACCAGAATATTGAGTTTTCGGCAAATTCCTTCTGCATCCGTGGTCATGTCGTATATCAAATTTCCTCGAGGTGCATCAACCATAGCGACGCCACGCCCTGCAATTGGTTTGACATCGAGAGTTTTAATGTCCGTGCTTAAAATTTCTGGGTCCTTTAGGTATTTGATGATTGATTCAAAAGCACCAACGGTTTCGATAATTCGAGCCCAATGGTACGCAAATGTATGATGCAAAACACCTGAATCTTTTCCAAGAATTTTTTGAAACATTTCTTTTCTGGCTGCTTCAGCAAGTGGAGTTGCCATTTCATCGCAAGCGTTCAACATTGCAAGGGAATTCGTTCTATATATACCTTCTGGATAGCCTACTGGTCTGTAATAAGTGTGCGTTGCATAGGAATGCTTGGATACACGTTCACCAATTGCCTTCATGTAATCTTCTGGTTTGTAAATGGTTTTTTCTCCCTCAGGGGAAACAAACACAATATCTCCATCATATATATCATGAACGAGTTTACCATTTACTTCTTTAGCGACACCACAGTAATATGTAGGAGTCACTGCAAGTTGGGATACAACATCCCAATAATCAAACACTATTTTTTTAGCCAAATCAACAGTGGCTTTAACCATTTCTAATTGCGCGGGAATTTGTGCAATAAACCCATCTCTTAACTCAGAAGTTAAAGGATTTCTCATCCCACCTACTATTCCAGCAATTGGACCAACAGATTTTCCTCCGATGGCGGTACATAAATTTTGACCAAAATCCATCATTTTTAATGCCATAGCACCAACATCTGGTAAATCTTTAATGATCTGAACAACATTTCTCTTTCCAGGATCGGCAAATGGGCCATAAACAAAATCAGGTGCTGCCAACGCGAAGAAATGTAACAAATGTGAACTATATTGTTTTGCATTCATAAACAATTGCCGTAATTTGTAGGCAGCTGGCGGAATTTCCACATTCCATGCAGCTTCTACCGATTTTGTAGCAGCAAGATGATGAGGAACTGGGCATATACCGCAAATTCGATTCGTTATTCTTGGTACATGCTCAGCATATCGCCCTTCACATAGTTTCTCAAAGAAACGGGTTGTTGTAATATTAAATTGCACGTCTTTTACAGTTTTACCATCTTCTGATAAAACCAGTCTTAAACCCCCATGACCTTCTAATCGGGTTACGGGTTCAACTTCATATACTTTATCTGGTGGAGTCATTTTAGAGATTCACCTTCGCTAATGCTTCTTTTCCTTTATTTCTGTGGAATTTTATCCCCAGGGTAGCAGGATCTTTACCCATTGCTAAAGCTATCAATTCAGTTATGTAAAATGTTGGGAATTTATATACTTCTCCTTCTTCAGCAATACTTTTCAATTTTGCTTGCTCCGTATCGAATTGTTGGAAACATGAAGGGCAGTTTACAACCAAGCAATCTGCCCCAGCACGTTTTGCACCATCAAATTTCGATTTTAGCATAGTATTTGCAGTGTATGGATCAGTATTACGGACAACATTTCCACAACACAAATTTTCTTCAGGATAATCAACGACAGTAGCACCTGTAGATTCAACCAACTTTCTTAAATATTTGAGATTCATTACATCCTCTTCTACCTTTAAGATATGAGATGGTCGAGCGTAATGGCATCCTGGATGCAATGCTACTTTCAATCCAGTTAATGGATGTTTTACACTCGCTTTAATCTTTTCCAAGCCAACTTCTTCATACAGAACCTTAACAAAGTGGATAACATTTGTAGTACCTTTATATTCTTTACCTACTTTCTTGAGAATTTCATTTACTTCATCCTTTAAGATAGGATCATGCTTCATCTCGTGGTCTGCAATGATCAGTGATTGAGCGCAACCGTTGCATAAGGACATTATATTTTTGTTTTCATTTTCAGCTACAGCTAAATTTCTAGCAGCCAAAGCACACCATGTTTTATTATCTACAAATTTTAGACCGACAGGATTCGGGCAACAAGCAAATTCGGCGGAGCTATAACCGACACCTAATTCATCAAAAACAACTTTTGCAGATGCTTCAAGGAAAGGTAATCGATTTGTCATTAAACATCCTGGAAATAATTTATATTCGGTTGTCATTATGCGGTCCCCTCCTCTTTTTCTTCTTTCTTTCCGAGAACTTTATTTATTCCTGTTGCTTCCATTATTGCTTTGACTTCATCGACAGGAATGTTTGGGGGTAAACCAATTCCCAATTTTTCACGACGTTTATTGATCGCGGGTTGAACTGGAATTGCCATTCCGTTATCCCTAATTGTTCGAGCGGATTCTGGATAAAATTCTGGAGTTAATCCAGCAGCTACTGCAGCGTTTTTTAGATAACAAATGATTTCAGTTATCGGTATCTCGCTAGGGCATTTTTCATCGCAAGTTTCGCAAGCTGTGCAACCCCAAAGAATAAAAGGATCGCGCTTAATTGCAAGAAAAAGTGTTTCTTTATACCCTAATGCTGAGAAAAGTACTGTATCACGTGGATTGTATCTAGATCCCCAACGCTGACTAACAGGGCAAACATCATTGCATATTCCGCACTGATAGCAATAAGAAATCTTTTCTCCTCCGATCATCAGATCGAGAACATCTCGTTTTACATTAAAATCTATTTTTGGCATAATTTTCTCCTCCCTATTTTTCCTCCACTTTTTCTTCCACTTTATGCCCTAAAGAGCTTGTAGGAACACAAAATCGTGCAAATAATCCAGCTGGATCACTGAAAAACTTCTTTATATTTTCAGGATCATCTTTACAAATGGAAGGAAACAAGGACATCGCTTTTGAAGCATAATCATCAACATTAATTGCAGGACCATAACATCCCAGACAAGGTGAATTGGCTCTAATACAAGTTGCACCACACCCCGCTTTTGTAATTGGTCCCATACAAACATAGCCTTGCACTAAAAGGCATTTTTCTTGATCTGGAAATCCTTCATAATCTCGTTTATATCGGACAACTTCCTTGTCAACAATATTCCTTTCACATTGAGTGCATACAGTCTGTGCAGAATCATCATATTCAAGGTTATCTTTAAGATCTGCCATAGCAGCCCCAATAATATCATTCAATATTTCTGGATATCCCTCTACAGTGAAATCTACAATTTCTTTTTCATTCACCGTTTTTGTTCTAATACTTTCGGGATCAAGTTTAACTGCTCGAATTGGATCCGCTTTTCCAACCATAAATCCCAGTGGAACACTATTCAAAGTCATCATTAAGGTCTCCACTGTTTGTTGAACTTCTTCACGTGTTAATGGTTGTGCAGTGATCTTCTTGAACAACTTTTCTGCATTTTTCATATGAATTTTTTTAGTTAGACCAAATTCACCTAAAACTGGATACCCTTTTGCAAGTTTCCCAATAGGATCTCCTGCAGCGGTTATAGGACCATAACATAAAGAATCTTTATCTAGTAAACAGGTTTTTAATGGACATATATCACACATGGATTTTTTAGCATCAACTTTTTTACCAGGCGTACCCAGAACAGCTGCAACTAAACCAACAATATTACCGGTTTTAGGCGGGCAGCCCACTAAATCCACATCGATTTTGGTAACTTTATGAAGATCCGGAATAAATTCCAAAAATTTCGGAACGTGCTGGTCAGGTATTGTTGCTCCAGGATCTAAAAACTCATTATCCAAAAATTTTCTACTAGTTAATTCTTCAATAGAAAAGAGATTTGCGAGTCCAGGAACACCACCTAGCACAGCACAAGAACCGTAAGCCACTAAAGTCTTACATTTTTTTCTCATTATGTCAACGTTTGCACGATCTTGTTCTGTTCTACAAAATCCTTCAAGAAAACCAACATCCACGCTTTTATCTTCATAGCCTATAAGATCTTTCATTTTAAAATCTACTACTGCAGGCCAATAAACGATATCCATTTCTGGAAATAAATGTAAAAGCGAAAGATGAGCGTCCAATAAAGATTGATGAGAACCCCAACAACTTGCAAGTTGCATGAAAGCTATTTTTGCCATAATTTTCAACTCAATAACTCAATAATTAGATATGCCTAAATATCGGAATATATTGGATATTTAGATTTTATCGCATTTATTAGTATGTTGTTTAAAGCTTTTAAGTTTTTAAAATTTACAAAAACATCATTCCCGTATATATTATTGAATATTTTTTCGAATATCCAATAAATATTCTGATTTTTTGATCATTTTTCACAACAATAATACTAAAACAGAAATTAGTATTATGAATTATGATTCATAATCTTTAGAAGTTAACAATTTTTCAAGATATAATGGCAAAGATTTCAAAATTGTTATAATTTTTCTGAATTAAAGCAAAATGTGAATGATAGAAAATTATTGATATATTTAAGGATGTTTTTAGAAAAGGGAATAAAAAAAAAAAATTAGATTTCAAAATTTAGAAATTTATTATTGAATCATTTTCAAAAATTAAATCTACAACTTCATCAGTGGTAATTAATTTAATCTTCTCAGAAATAAATTTGGTTATCCCACGTTTTTTGACATGCTCACCACATGCAATTACCGTTTTATTCTGATTTATTGCTTGTGAAACGGATTTATTGAACTTATTTGCAAAGTATACTGCATTTTGAAGTAAAAGAATTGTTACTTCATCTTCAACATTATGTTCCATTGCAATTTCAACTCCAGTGATATCTTCACTGGAAATAAAATATAATACTTTTCTTGCCATTTTTTTCATTCCTCCTAAAATGGTATGGTTACGGATGATTCCGCAATCATGTTTACTATATCACGATGGTCTTTGATTTCCACTTGATCAACCATATCTTCTTTGGTTAAACCCCTTTCATCAAGAGCTTTTTTATCAACAAAGATATCCAAATCAATACCTTTTAAGAAATCCATATGCGTTGAATACATGGTTTTATCTACATCTTTCGTAAAGGTATATACTGCATCGTTAATAGCAACGGTGATAGGATCAAAATCGGCGCTAACTGCGACTGCCATTCGTAAACCTTCAACGGGATAGAGTGTTCCGTGTGGAGGTTGTCGCAATAAAATAACTACTTTTTTTTCTTCAGACATTTTTCATCACCTTAACAAATTGTAATAAGCCTATCAGTTTCTTCTATAATTCTAGCAAGATCAGGAGTTCCGGCTTTTTTTATATCACCAGCTTCCTTAGTTATACAATTTTTCATTGTACCTCTTACTAAAAGACATATATTGCAGAGTCTGATTGTAGCTCCTTTACTAAGTATTTCTCTAAAACCTTCTTCAATGTTAAAAATTCCATCGATTTTTTTCTGTTTTTCTAAGACGGCATTAACTGCATCCATATAGCAAAAAATGCGGACACTATGTCCTTTATCTAGTGCCGCGCTGGCTATCTTACATACAGTTTCACATGCTTGTTTTTGATAAGGGCCATCAAAAAAAAGGATTCCTAATTTGGACATTTAATATTTACAACTCCCAATTTATTCGTCTTTTTCTCTGAATAACAAGAATGCCATTAACCAACAACCTAATACGATTCCAGTGGACACTACAATACTTCCTACAGATAATTGAGGAATACCACTTAAAAGGTTTCCAATATTGCAACCCATAGCAGTAACTGCTCCAAAACCCATTAGAAAACCACCTACGAATTGAATTAATATTGTTTTACCTTCCCTTGGAGTTCTAAGTTTGAATTCTCCAGCTATTAATGCAGCAATCAAACCACCTAAAACGACACCTAATACTAAAAATGAAAGCCATGATAAAGCGGTCCCATCTCCAGTAACTAAGTATTTCAAGTTTCCAATCCAACCTGCAGTAATTCCTAAAGGATAATTTCTACCTGCTGCAGCTGATAAAGGCCAAGCAATTATATTTATAAGTCCAATTAAATATCCGGTTGTATACCAT
>JAUWMK010000022.1 GCA_030613185.1 Promethearchaeum sp. | reverse complement strand
AATCAATTCAAGACCGCTCTAACTGAAAGCTTACAGGCATTTAATGGAGATCGACTAATCCAATTGTGTAATATCCAAAAATATATGAATGAGGTAGAATGTCCATGTTAAAGAAAATTATTTATGCAAAAGACTATATTATTATACTTAATAAAAAATGATTTCTATAGTTTTTTAAAATTTCTTTGATAATCGGCTTTTTTCTAGCGATTTTGTTTCTTTTTTAAGTAATTTATAATAATTTTTTAAATCGAAACAATCCAGAACTGCCATATCTAGGTTTTTTTGTAAAACTGATTCAGAATTATAATCATTTGGGTTTGAATTTTGAGTTTTTTGTATAATTTGTTTCATGCAATTCTCAACATTGTTAACCTTTTCTTTTGAGATTTTTCTTATGTCTGGAATAAGAAACTGGCGCAATTCGTAAACTAATAATTGAAGATCGCCTTGTCCCTCCCATCTACCACAAATATGGGCCTGCCAATAGAAAAAGGTGGAGTTACTGATCCCTAAATAGAAAAGAATATGATCTAGATTATTCACTCTAATTCCTCTTACTCCGTCTGCAACAACACATTTTATCTTATTCCATCTGGCTTTGAAATTTTTATTGATATGTCTGAGAAACATAATATCTGGGGCATCTTGTTTATTTTGTGGAATAGAAAACCAAGGTTTCCAATGGACTGAACGTCTTTCATGATATTTCTTTGAATTTGCACCGTAAGTTATATATGATTGTAATCCTGGATATTTAGAAATATCTATTTCAGGTGAAATAGAAAGAAACATATTTTTTGTTTTATTAATTATTATTTCTGATGGAATATTACGCCCAGTTTTGATTCCTGGGATTAGAAATTGTGATTCGATTGAAAATTTCACTTGATCATCTTTTGAGGGAAAATAAAAATCATTAGCACCTGTCTTGATTCCACCAACGACAGATGTTATTTCAAAATTATCCATTGATATTAATGCTTTTTTTGCTAATATTCGCGCAAATTGTAATTGAAAAAGGTATTTAAGTGACCATTTTTCTGAATAGTTCAAGTGATCTTGACGTATATAAGTACAGTGGAGGGAATTATCTACATTTTTAAAAATATAGCCTTGTGAATCAATTTCTGCTTTTAAATTAGGTTTTAGGGGAAAATTTATCAAATTTTCTATTTTTTGCCTTCCTTCTATATCCAAGATATTAATAAATTTAACATAGTGATGTTTACGTTTAAAATCAAGTTTCTCTTTTTGAAGAATTAAAATAATTGTTGAAACCTGGGCATTTTCAAATACATTTTGATTAAAACCTATTACTGTTATTATTCTGAAATTTTCTAATATGAATTTTTTTAATTTTTTACCATATTCTACATCCATCCATTTATTTGGGATTAAAAAGCAGAGTTTTCCCTGATCTCTAAGGAAATAATATGAATACCATAGAAAAAATCCATAATAATCTGTTTTTCCTGATAAATCAAGTTTGATTTTCTGTGTTCTTTTCTTCAAATTGTTTGATTCATAGTTTTTTTCTCTGTATGTAGCAAATATTGGAAGATTTTTCATCATCAATTTTTTATTTGGTATCAATTCTTGTTTAATATATGGAGGATTTGCAATTATTACATCGAATTTCTTTGGCATTTGCCTTGTAATGACTTTCCCGGTTTTAAAATTCATAGATTTTACAATATAATTTTTTAATGGACCAATATTAAGGAAATCTTCTAATAAAATACCCGATACTTGAGTTATTTTAGAGATATCCATATATGCTAGTGACATCATTGCAATTTGGGCTGGAAAAGGATTAATTTCTATACCCCAAATTTGAGAAAGTAAATCTTTATGATTTAATGGATTTTGAGATTCGATTTTTAAATTTTTTAATCGATAGTAAACCTTATGTAATAATGTCCCGCATCCACAAGCAGGATCTAAAACCACATCATTTGGATTTTGAACTGTTAATTTTACCATCATATTTGCTATATCTTGTGGTGTATAAATTTGACCCAGTTTCTTTTTTTCTTCAAGTGGGATAAACATTTGATATAGATTGGATATTTTATCTTCATTCAAGTTTTCAATATGAAGATTTATAAAGAATTTATTAGCGTCTTGAAGTATATTGGATAATTTCTCAGAGAATTGAATAATTTCATCAAAAATATCTGTTTGAAAAATTGGAGCGATTTCAAAAGTGCTAACGATTTCATTAAATTTCTCCTTGATTTGGTCTTGAAAAGTCTTTTTTTTAGATTTATCATAAAGATTTCCAAGTTTAATTCCGTATTGCTTGTGAACTTGTGCTTGAATTACATAATAGCTGAACATTTTATTTAAAATTAGATGAGAAGCTTGTGATGCTAGATTATATATATCAGAATCAGAAAATTGGGGATTTTTCTCGATCTTTTGATAAACAATATAATTTAAAATATCATTTTTTAGTTTATCCTGATTTAGATGTAAGATTTCAAAGTAATTTTTTATTGTTTGTGTAAATATTATTTTGAATTTTGCGAGGATTTTATTATATGGATATTTTCTAGAATCTTCTGAATGAAAATGAGTTTTAATTAAAGAATCTTTAGTTATCGCACTATTCAACTGAATCACCAACAGTAAATAATAATATCTTTATGTTATAAAAAAAGGATATGATCTTCATGTTACAAAAAAGGATTTATTTAAATAAATCATTAAAATAAAACATGTACGAAAAAAAGAATTGGTTGAAATTTTATGGAGATTATCCAAAATCGATTGATTATCCGAAAATCACACTATATGAGGCCTTAATACAAACGGCTGAAAAATTTCCGGATCAGATCGCTTGGGATTTCATGGGAACAACCTCTACATACACACAATTTATTAAGGAAATTGATCAATTTGCTGATGCTTTAGCTGCAATTGGATTTAAAAAGGGGGATGTAATGACAATTTCCATGCCAACAACCCCAAATGGGGTGATTCCAATTTATGCGATTAATAAATTGGGTGGTGTTGCTTCAATGATTCATCCTTTAAGTCCTCCTGAGCAAATAAACATGTTCCTCAAGATATCCAAAAGCAAATATGTTCTTACACTAAATGCATTCTACAAACCAGTCGCTAAAGCATTATCATCTAACGATACTAACGTTGAAAAAATATTGCTATGTACCATACCTGATTACTTAGGTGCCGTTATGAAATTTGGATTTTGGTTAACAAAAGGTAGAAAAATCCCAAAAATCCCTGAAGATGATCGAATAATTTGGTATCATGATATGATGAAAACATCTTATCCAAAATCCCAAAAAGCAGAACAATCAACAAATGATCTTGCTATTATTTTATATTCTGGAGGAACAACAGGAGTCCCTAAAGGAATTATGCTCTCAAATCGAAATATGATTGCTGAAGGTACACAATGTGCAGTATGGGGAAATCTAGATGAAAATGATAAGATCTTAGCAATCCTTCCTATTTTTCATGGATTTGGTTTGGGTGTTTGTGTTAATGGGGCGTTCATGGGTGGTGCTACAAGTATATTGGTTCCAACTTTTACTCCAGAAACGGTTGCAAAATTAGTTAATAAGAAAAAACCTACCTTTATGGTTGGCGTTCCAACTCTTTTTGCTGCTCTTTCAGATAACCCAGTTTTTCAGAAAGCAGATTTATCATGTTTAAAGGCTACTTTCTCCGGAGCTGACACTCTTCCCCGTAGCGTGAAGGAGAAATTTGAAGAAACCGTAAAAAATGGGGGTGGAAAAATTAAATTATTGGAAGGCTATGGATTAACAGAAGCAGTCACTGCAATGATGGCAACTCCAATAACCGAATATCGCGAAGGAAGTATAGGTGTCCCATTTCCAGATATGTTGGCAAAAATTGTAAAGCTTGACACTATGGAAGAATCTCCAGTAGATGAAGAAGGAGAACTTTGCGTTGCAGGACCTGATGTAATGTTGGGCTATCTTGATAATCCTGAGGCAACAGCTAAAGTATTAAAAAAGCATGAGGATGGAAGAACTTGGCTTCACACAGGAGATATTGCAAGCATGGATGAGGATGGGTTCTTTTATTTTAAGCTCCGGCAAAAAAGACTGTTAAAAGTTTCTGGAGTAAATTGCTATCCAAAACATGTCGAAGAAATAATCCGAGAACACCCAGATGTTGAAGATGTGTGTGTAATTGGAATTCCCGATGAAAAACAAATAACTAAGATAAAAGGTTTTGTCATTTTAAAGGATTCAACAAAGAAAAATGAAGAAATGAAAGGTATTATTAAGAATTATTGCTTAACCAAACTTCTTAAATGGGAAAGCCCAAGAGAAATAGAATTTAGGGATGAATTACCATTAACTCTTGTGGGGAAAGTCGCATTTAATAAGCTGGAAGAAGAAGAATTAGCAAAATTGAAAGCTGCTGGACAATATCCTTTTAATAATTAAATTTTTTTATCCTTTTTTTACCTATATGAAATTTTATATCTCAGTTTTTTTATTATTAAAGTGAGTAAAATGGCAATTGATGAAGTAAATTTAAATTTTGGAAAATTAGGAAAATCTATGAAAAATTATGCTTTAGGCACTATTATAATTTATATTGTTTCAATCGTTGTAGGTATTTTTTCAGGAATTGCTATGGTGGGTATTACTATGACAAGTGATCCAGAACAAACCATATACAACATGATTGAAACTTTTAAATTCATTATTGTATTTTCTGGAGCAATCACGGTAATTATTTATTTTTTATATTGGAAATATATTAAGGAAATATCAAATATTAGTAAAAATAACAATCAATATTCAGAGACTTTCCATAAAATATCCTTGTTTTTCATAATTGGGCTAATTGCACAAATTATAATTGATATAATCGCTATAATTATCTCATATCAGAACTTAACCGAGCTTCAACATATGATTCCAATAATTATTTCTATGGATGAAGCCGAAATGAATCAACTAATAAGCCAAATGGGTGCAACCGTTTTAAATGTTAAATTAATTAAACTGATCCCTTTTGCTATATTTTTATATGGATATATTTCATTCAAGAAATTTGGAAATCAATTAAAACTGTCCAATTTGGAGAATCCAAATAGTATTAATATTGATACCGGAATAAAATTTCTCTTATGGGGATCTATAATAAATTTAGTCAGTGGGTTGTTGGATTTAATTCCAAATGTCCCATTGATTGTATTTATAAATATCGTTTCTATTATTATAACCATCATCGGGTTGTATAAGGCTGGAAATGGATTCCTTTTATATTCACAAACCGGGCATCTTTATAAATCTCCAGAAATATATTCTTCTCAATATTCAACCCAGAATACTCCATCACAAGAACAAATTGGTTATTCGATCCAAAATTCACCTAAAAATTTGTCTGGAGAAGATAGATTAAAAACTAATATTTTTGGTAAATCCTGTCATATTTGTGGTACAAATCAGGTAGATCAAAACGCAAAATATTGTATGAATTGCGGAACACTACTTGAATGAGCTGAGGTTTTTTTTTTACACATTTTTTTTAAGTCCAATTGATTTTATTTTTAATGAGTAGAACATAAATGGGAGATCCTTTACCCGAGTTACATGCAATTGAATTAGCATTTCATTCTCTATCAATTGAATTTTATGAAGATTATCCTCAGATTACTGAAGATTATGTTTCAAAGTTTAATCATAAAACGGCTGAATACTCAAAAGAATTAAATTTATCACTGAAAACTTATGCAAATATAGATTATTTAAAGAATCAAAACGTGAAAATTGCTATGAAATCATCAATAAAATTTGCATATGATTTACTTTCGTTATTAACCTCCATCATTCGTAATTTTAAACTAGAAACATGTCCCAAATACGACATTGAATCTCAAATTAGGATTTTAGATGATTTTATTGGACGAAAGCACAATCTCATTTCCACAACTTATCAACAAGCCGCCAGTCAAGAATTAATTGCTTTTCATGATAAAAATTTGCGATTAAATTTAGAAGATCATTTACAGAAACACCTAGAAAATAAAAAATCTGAAGAGAAATTGAATAATTTTAATAAATCATAAACTTAAATTTACTTCTATCCATGTTTATTTTACAAATTTGATATTCTTCATACTAAATTAATTCTAATTGAATATTAAAAAAAAAACTTTTTTTCCTTTTAACCTTTTAATTGAAATAAGATATTTTATTTTTAATTTTGTTGATATGAGAGAGAATAATGAATTTACTGAAATATATTTTAAAAAGAATTTTGATTTCAATTCCGATTTTATTAATTGCTTTATCAATTACATTTTTCATTGGTAGATCTTTGCCGGGTGATCCTTTTCTGGCTGTTTTTTCTAGAGGAACAGATGCTGAACATGCATTATATGAATCTCTTTTAGAATCTTCTGGCTTAAATGATCCTATAATGGTTCAATATACAAATTTCCTTATTAATCTTCTTTCAGGTGATTGGGGGGCCTCTTATGGGACCAGTAGGAGGCCGGGTCTAGATGTACGAATATTAGTTGAAAATACCTTTCCAATTAGTCTTGAAATAATCTTTTTTTCATCAATATTAGCTTACTTTTTAGGAAAACGAATCGGAATATATACAGCAACAAGAAAAAATAAAAAATCCAGTAATTTTGTACGACTAATTACTACTTTTGGAGCAGGGATTCCAAATATCATTTTAGGCTTAGTATTAATTTTATTAGTCAAAAAAACACCAATTAATTGGTCCATTGTTGGAATGAAGACATTTCTATATCCGGATCCTCCCCGAGTTACAGGAATGAGATTATTGGATTGTCTTATTGGAGGTGAATTTCATTTATTTTTTGATAGTCTTATTCATTACTTCTGGCCTGTTGTAATATTAGGATTTCAGTTTGGAATTCTACTTGCACGGCAAACTCGATCAAATATGATGAACGTATTAGAAGAAGATTACATAAGAACTGCTCGAGCAAAAGGTTGCAATGAAAAACAAATTATCAAGAATCACGCATATAGCGTTGCTCTCATCCCAAACATTGCTTATCTTGGAATTTTATTTCCAGTAATGCTTAGTAATTTAATGCTGATGGAATTCGTATTTGAAATTCCTGGTTTTGGTAGTTTATTATATTGGAGTTTTTATTATTTAGATTATAATGTTCAGATAGTTTGTATAAGTGTAAGCATAATTGCAGTTATTTCCATGAATCTGATAACTGATGTTCTTTATGCGGTTATCGATCCTCGAATTAGATATGATTAATATTATTGAGTAGTAATTTTGATGATATCATTAATCATTCGATATTGTGTTCCATTTGCTAATTATTTAAAATCTCTTAATCTGTTAGATTTTTTTTAAAACTGATGTAAATTTAGGCATTTTGACTTATCAATTTCATTCTTAAGTAAAAAACGAAAAAATTATTTAATATAAATAATTCAATCTCTTATGACTGAAAAGTGTTCTAGTTGTGGAAAGATAGTAATGCCTTCAGAAGATGCTGTGCATTTCCCGTGCCCAAGTTGTGGAGATGTTTTATTATGGCGTTGCGAAAATTGTCGAAGATTCGCTCGAGCGTATCACTGTCCTAAATGTAATTTTGAGGGGCCATAAAAAATGCCAGAAAATAAACCTAAGAAAAAGAAAGGCCCAAAAACACTAATGGGTATTTTTGAGATTATTCCTGATGATATGGAAGGTTTAGATGAATTAATGGAGAAAGTTATCAAACCTACAGTTAAAGAAGCTGATGGATTGGTAGAAACCTACCATGTTCAAGATATTGCGTTTGGTGCAAAGAAAATAGTTGCTCGAATTATTCTAAAAGAAAGAGACGGCGGCACGCAACCTTTGGAAGATGCCTTAATGGCTCGTGAAGAAATTCAACGTGCTGAATGTTCAATGGTTTCTATTATTTCATAAATTTTTTTTTTTCTAACATTTTTATATGCATTTTAAGTTGTTCTATGGAACCATTTATCCAATTCTTTAAACGATATTTTAATATAAACTGGACGTCCGTGAGCACAAGCATGAGGATTTTCACATGAGTCCAGTTGTTTGATTAGTTTTCGAATTCTTCCTTCATCCCAAATTTCATCACCAGCTCTGATGCTTTGATGACATCCCATGTACTGTAGAATTTCCCTTTTTTTTTCTGAAAAACTCTGTTCTCTTCCAAGATGCAGTATTTCCATGCACATATCTTTTATTAAGGTCTCGTTGCTTCGCATATTAATGAAAACTGGGATAGATCGAATTATAAAGGTATTTTTTCCAAAGTGTTCCATTTCAAATCCGTAT
This sequence comes from Promethearchaeum sp., assembly GCA_030613185.1. Classification (GTDB taxonomy): domain Archaea; phylum Asgardarchaeota; class Lokiarchaeia; order Sigyniarchaeales; family Promethearchaeaceae; genus Promethearchaeum. The sequence goes on along the minus strand of JAUWMK010000022.1, from coordinate 16,307 downwards.
GTTTTCATTTCAGGAATTGCTTCTTTAACAAATTCAGTTTCATTCGGGGAAACTTCCATTTTTAATGGTATTAACAAATTTTGAACAGGAATGGTCTTACTTTTATATATTTGTTGAACTTTTTCATAGTTGATTCTTTCATGAGCGGCATGTTGGTCAAGGATAACAAGTTCATCGTCATTTTGAAAGATTAAATAGTTTTTTCCTGCTTGAATTCCGCTGTTTAAAATTTGTAATGGAGGTAATTGAGTTACATCGATTTTGGGTTTAATTATAGTGGAATTAGGTTGTGAAAAATTGCTTGAATTTTTCTTATTTTTAAGTGATTTTTGTAATGGACTATGCCGTTTGGATGCACTTTCATCAATTTTGAAATGAGATTGAGTCGTTCTAAGTGTTTTTTTTTTCTTAGAAGATGTATAATTTGTGGAATTTCTCGAATTTTGAGGTTCTGTAGATTTTATTAATTTAGTTGAATCCGTTGTCAATGAGCGTTTAAATGATAGATCTGGTTTAATTATTTTTGGATTAGACGGTGTCCAATAGTCTATAATGGTTTCACTTGTTTTAGATGATTTTTTATCACTTTCGTTCATTCTTGTGTGGTACTTCTTAAATCCAGTTTTAATTAAGTCATCAATTATTATCTGTAAATCCACTAAGAATTTTGTTTCATCTTCAAATTTCACTGTCTTTTTTGAGGGATGGATGTTAAAATCTACTTTATTTGGAGGAACATCAATATAAATTATGTAAAAAGGAAACCGATTTCGCATTAAAAAATCTTTATAAGCATTAATAATTAATTGGCTTATTTTATTGTTTGAAACCAATCTTTTATTAACAAATAAAGAGGCTGCACCTTTATCCGACCTTGAGATCTCTGGACTTCCTATGAAACCGTTCAATTTAATATTTCCATCATTGAAATGAATGGGCATTAAGTTATTTGAAACATTTTTACCATAAATTGTTTGAATTGCAAATTTATATGGATTCAGTTTGTCTTTTCCTTCATCCTTATTTTGATCTGACCAAGCTGGTGAATTTATTATTATAACAGTATTATGGATGAGTTTAAAATGAACTTTTGGGTAAGCTAGTGAGTATCTTGTTAAAATATCTGTGATATGTCCAAGTTCTACTCTATTGCTCCGCATAAATTTCTTTCTAACAGGTAAATTAAAGAAAATATTTGCAACTTTAATTGTAGTTCCTATGGGTGCCCCACATTGCTCATTAATCTTAATTTCACCACCAGAAATTTCTAATTTTTTTCCATATTCTTGATGTGAAGGATGACTTATTATTTCAATTTGAGAAATTGCCGCAATACTGGCCAACGCTTCACCCCTAAAACCTAATGTTTGAAGGTTATCCAATTCATCAGCAGATTTGATTTTTGAAGATGTGTGGCTTTGAAAAGCAATTTCCATATCGTCTTCATCAATTCCCTTACCATTGTCTTGGATCTGAATTAGATCTTTTCCTGCATTTTCGATGGTTATAAAAATCTTATCCGCGGCTGCATCTAATGCATTTTCGAGCAATTCTTTAACTACAGAAGCAGGTCGTTCTATTACCTCTCCAGCAGCGATTAATTTAAAATTTTTAATTAAGTGAATCTTTCCCATTTCTAATACACAATTAATTTAATTCAATTTATTAAAATTTTAAATTCTTTGATTAGTCAGAGAATAAAAAAGCAATGAAAAGGAACAATTCAAAAAACATTTACAACTATAGTTTATATAATAGTTAAAAAAAAACAATAATTATGGTGAAAAAATGGCTCTTAATTGGATATCTTTAATGACTATCGCAAGCTCAATAGCGGGAATTGTCTTCTTTATTTACAGCTATATAATTATAATTAAGATCAAAACAATATTTCCTTCCGGAAAAGTTCGTAAAAAGTGGAGTATAATTCAGATATTAATAAGTATATTCTTGATAGGATATATTGCTAATATTATTTTCAATATCACTGAAAATGTAGAATTAATTCTCATTATGACTGCAATTGTGTACATTTTTGGAGGATTATTTGTATTTATTATTATAAATTTGAGTTATAAAACATATAGATTAATTGTATCTAAGGAATAAAATTAATTAAAGGAGAAACATCATTTGATGTATTCATATATTGATTTTTTGCCACCATCCATCGAGGAAATAAGCATTATAACTAAAGAAGGGATCCCTTTAGTTGGATTCAGTAGTAAGAAAATTTCAGATAGTTTACTGGCAGGAAAGATATTGACGGATTTAGGGAGAATCTCCACGGAAATGTCTTGCGGTGATCTTCAATCTTTTTCAATGTTTGATTCGAAATTTATATCAATCCCATGTATTGAGAATGATGTGATAATTTTTTGTAAATGCCCTTTAAAAACCAAAGAAAGAAAAATAAAAAAGATTTGTCAAGTTATATCAAAAATGTTTATCAAAAGTACAAAAAACTTAGATTTCAATAAATGGGATGGAGATGTTTCACTTTTTGATGATTTCAAGAAACATCTAGAAATATATTTTAAAATGAGTAATTTATAATCCAGTTTTATGTCTTGAAAGAGAACAATTCAAAAAAGAAGTAAAACTGATAGTAATCAATGCAGATTACAAAAAAATCAACTGCTGAGATCTATAATCTAGACACAACTACATATTCGCGTTTTCCAGAAGAAAATAATTGTTTTATGCGTGCTTTATACGATATAAATTTTCCTTTTTACAAACAAGATTTAATAACAAATATGGCAAAATTGGTTGATTCGAGGGAAAAAGGATTTAGTAGGCTTGATTTAGCATTATATGCTGCATCTTGGACAGTTGATGCTCATATGCCCTTTGCCAAAAAATGGTTTCCAAAACCTTCATCAAAGGATTATATACCTGCTGAAATAGTTCAACGCCCTCCTGATGAAATCTCTAAGGAAGATTTAACAAAATATGTAAAACGTGCTGGAAAATTCTTAGGAGCATCGGAAGTTGGCATAGCTAGAATAGATGAAAATCAAAATTGGCTCATTAAAAATAGTGCAAAAATGACCGGATCTGGAGAAATAAAAAAAGAAGATATTATATTACCTGAAGGGGTTAATCATGCCATTATCTTAATTATTGAGATGGATCCCGCTGGAATACGCTGTTCTCCTGGATTTCTGGAAGTTGCATCTGTTGGATTAGGTTATTCAATAATGACCTCGCTTTCAGTCAGTGTTGCTCAGTTCATTAGAAATTTAGGATATATTGCCATTCCCTCAACTAATGATACTGGATTAAGTATTCCTCTTGCTATCGAAGCTGGATTGGGTGCTCAAGGAAGAAATGGAATATTATTAACAAAAAAATATGGACCAAGGGTCCGAATTTGTAAAGTTTTTACAAATATGCAACTAAATGATGATTCTCCAGATCTCGATTTTATTTCAAAAATTTCAACTTACTGCAGAACCTGCAAACGTTGTGCTGAAGCTTGCGAAGCTAAGGCCATTTCTTTCGAAGATAGTCCTGATAATATAGCTAAATGTTCTTCAAATAATCCTGGCGTTAAAAAATGGTATGTTGACACAAATGCTTGCTATGGAATTTGGGTTAAATACTCAACAGACTGTGGAAATTGCATTCAAGTCTGCCCATTCAGTAAAACACCTACCAAATTAACATCAGATGAGTTTTGGGATATATAATATTAGAAATCGAAAAAACAATTGTCTTCCTTAATTGCTTTGGTAACAATTTCGGTTGTTGTTCTCTCAATCAACTCAGAATTAAACAGTATTTGCATTTTTTTAAAAATTTCTTCTCGATTAGATGCTCTCGCAAGCACAACAAAATCATTTTCTCCAAAAACAAAATAGACAGCAAAAACTCCAGGTACTTTAGATAACATCTTACCCACTTTTTCATGGTAACCTGGCCCAAATTTAGCTCGAATACGTATTATCATCTGTTGGTCTTTTCCTAATTTAGCAGGATTCACTTTAGCATGATACCCTTCTATAATTCCTTCCTTTTCTAAACGATTTAATCTGTAATTGACTTTTGCTTTTGAAATTCCCAATTTTTGAGCAAGTTTGCTTTGAGATGGGCGTCCCGAGTCAAGTTGAACAAGCTTTAAAATTTCTTTATCTGTATCATCCAAGAAACTCCTTCTTGAAGACATAAATATATATAATTTTTACAAACATAAAAATAATTTTATTTTATTTTTACGAATTAGAAAATGATGAAATTAAACATGAGTTTTTATTAATTTAGTATGATTACCGTTGAATTGTTTTTACAAATCTTATCTTTTAAAAGTATTTGAATATTATTTGTATTGTATAGGATGAAGAAAAAACTTACTTTAGATTTTATTAGAAGTGAAATAATTGGACGAGATTTCTTCTTTAAAACTCCTTATGGAAAACGTCTTTTAACATATGCGGATTATACTGCTTCTGGACGTTCCATTGGATTTATTGAAAAATATTTAATTCACATTCAGCGAATTTATGCAAATACTCATACAGAAGATTCAGTAACTGGAAGAAGTATGTCCGGTATAATGCATAGAGCTGAAAAGAATATCAAGAAAGCTTTTAATGCTGAAAAAAATGGAATTATTATTGAAACTGGAAGTGGTTCGACTGCAGCTATTTCAAAATTTCAAGAAGTTATTGGGGTTAGATTTCCAGCAACAACCAAATTTTTAATTAAAGATATTATTGAGCCTTTTGTAAAAGATGATAAATCCAAGAAAGAATTTCTTAATCAATTAAAAGCAGAAATTAATAGTAAAAAACCAGTAATTTTTATAGGCCCATATGAACACCATTCAAACGATATAATGTGGCGTGAAGCCTTTGATGAAGTAATTCAAATAGAATTAACTGAAGATGGTTTATTGGATTTAGAAGATTTGGAAAAAAAAGTTTCAGATCCAGCTTATAATGATAGAAGGAAGATTGGTTCTTTTTCCGCTGCTTCTAATGTTACTGGATTAAAAACTCCTGTTTATGAAGTTGCACGAATTTTACATAAACATAATGCTCTTGCTTGTTTTGATTTTGCTGCTTGTGCTCCATATGTAAAAATAGACATGAATCATGATAAAGAATCTTATTTCGATGCTATTTTTTTATCACCACATAAATTCATAGGAGGTCCGGGTTCTACAGGCTTGCTAATATTTAGAAAGGATTTGTATAACAAAGATTTGCCCCCAACATCTGCAGCTGGAGGAACAGTGGATTTTGTAAGTCGAGATAATCTTGTTTTTACTGAAGATATTGAGAGTCGAGAAAAACCAGGAACTCCGGGGATTTTGCAGATTATCAAAGCCAGTCTTGCAATTAACTTAAAGGAATCAATTGGGGTTGATTTAATTGAAGAACGGGAGAAATATTTCACTACAAGAGCTTTTAATCGTTTGTCGAAAAATTCGAGAATAAAAATTTTAGGAAACCAAGATCCTGATAAACGCCTTGCTGTTTTTTCATTCTTATTCCATCACAATGATAAATATTTACATCCAAAATTTGCAACTAAGCTTATAAATGATCTTTTTGGTATCCAATCGCGTGCGGGTTGTTCTTGTGCGGGTGTTTATGGTCATCATTTAATGAAAATCGGTCCTAAGAAATCAGAAAAATTTCGCAAAGTAGTTAAAAAGGGTTATTTGTCGATAAAACCAGGATGGACACGCGTAAATTTTCATTATACAATAACAGATGAAGTATTTGATTATATTTGTAGCGTAATTGAATTTATAGCAGATTACGGTTATCTATTTATTCCAGAATATCAAATGGATCTTTGTACTGGAGATTGGGTCCACAAGGAATATGAAGATGAGGATTTGAAATTCAACCCAACAATTGGTAACATCTTAAAAATTTCATTGAAAAATTGTTTTGACGAAGACGAAATTGATAAATCAAACTTATTCCAAGAATATTTGGAAGAAGCCAAAAAAATAGCAAAAAAGTTGGAATCGGATGTAGATGAGCCCTCTTACTCTTTTTATGATGATATTGATGCTGAGAATTTGCGTTGGTTTAATTTTATTGATGATAAAGAGTAAAAATCCTTTTTTTTTAAAATAATTTTTTTCGATCTTTTATATTAAAAGGGAAAGAAATATAGAAAGTAAATTATTATTATTCATAATTTCTTATGAGACCCCATAAATATAGAAAACTTTCACAATTTAGACCGAGATTTAATTACTTCCATCCTAAAGGTATGAGTAGAGGAGATTTTGAGAAAATATATCTAACTGCGGAAGAATTTGAGGCACTACGACTTAAACATTACGAAAATCTTAAACAAAACGATGCAGCTGAGAAAATGTGCATATCTCAAACGACTTTTTCTAGAATTCTCGGAAGTGCTCACCAAAAAACAACTAAAGCATTGGTAGAAGGACTTGGAATTACAATTCAATCACATTCTACTTCTATACCATGTCCTGCTATAGATAATTCTCAAAATAAAACAATGTCTTCATCAAATGATCCTTTGAAAACATCATTTTATGGTTATTCCTGCTTGAATTGTGGTTTTGAATGGGCAATTCCTGAATCTGAAGATTTAAAACCAAAAAAATCAGAAAAACCAAATTGTCCTGAATGCACTTCAATTAAAACATACAAATTAATTAAAAAAATGCATGTTTAGCTTATTTTAAACGAAAAAACGAAAATTTTTCTTAAGTCATGGGTTTTTTTCGCTTGAATTAAATTATTATTTTTAATTTTACGCAAAAAAGAAGGTAAAATGGATTGCCTCCTCAGAAAAAAACTACAAAGCAAAAGAAAAAAAAAATTCAATTGACACAATCGCCCAAATTTATTAAAGATCTAAAAGATTTATTCAAAACAAATCCATTGGTGCCCTCTGCAACACTATTGTTAGAAAAATTCAAAGGCTTCCAGACTATCCCTCCTAAATGGACTCCTAACACATCAATAAAATCATTACGTGCTGATGGAATTATCATTTATAGTAAAAAAAAACCGCAAGGTTATTCCTTAGATAGTAAAATACTTAGTGATTTTATTAGGAATAAACGGAAAATTGCAGGAAATACATCCTCTGCCCAAATAAAGAATAAAACAAAAATATCTTCCAGGAAATCTACAAGAAAACCTGATTCCAAAATTAAAAGTAGTTCTGTTTCAAGAAGAAAAACCACTGCTGAGATTATTAATAAAATACCCAGTATACCCAATTATTTGATAAAAAGATTGTCATCTAATGAAATAAAAATCTTAAAAATGGGTGTTTTTGATATTAATAGACTACCCCTTCAAAAAATTGATTTTTACTTAGAAATTTTATCTTCAGCTAGAATCCTTTTTGATGATAATTACAAGAATGAAAAAATGGTTTTGGATTACATGGATGCTAAACTCAAATTTCTCAGCAAAGTTTCACATGGATTGCATGAAAAAGAGGGGGAACTTTTAATTGTAAAATTTTTCAAGACTCCGATGAATGAAGGAAAATTTGATAAAATTCTTAAAAAATGCATGAAAAAATACGATTTAGATGATTGTGCTTCAAAAATAATCAAAAAAGTAGGCAGTAAAGCCAAAAAAATACCCCTTTCTGAATATGCACTTAGAAAAAATATTGTTGATATACTTTCAAAACGCTATTCTAAAAAAAGTTGAGATTGAAAAGAGTGCAAATACCTAATTACAAAGATAATTCAATTGTAAATTTAATGAGTTCAATTCTGATTCATTTTGGAGTTGATTCCCCATACTCAAATTTAAAAATATTACATCCAAATGAATTAGCTGAAGATGAAACTATTGTTTTGTTGATAATTGATGGTTTGGGATATAATTTCCTTAGTAAATATGGACGTGATTCATTTTTATTTGAAAATCTTAGGGGAAAAATTACTTCAGTTTTTCCAACAACGACCGCTGCTGCAATGACAACTTTTTACTCCGGACATGCTCCTCAAAATCATGGTGTCCCTGCATGGTTTACCTATTTAAGAGAAATTGGTATGGTTTCTGTAATTCTGCCTTTTAAAACACGAGGATTTAGAAATTTTGATTACGAAAAAAACAAAATCAAACCTTCTGATATATTTTTATTTAAATCACTCTTTGAAAACTTAAAAAGTGATTATTATTCTATACTTCCTAAAGCGATTAAAGGGAGCGCATATAGTAATTTTGTAATGAAAGGCAGTACACAAATTGGATATAGAAATTTGGATGATTTTCTTAAGAAAATTTTATCAACTACTTTTCGAAAATCAGAAATAAAGAAAAAATATATTATCGCTTATTGGCCAAAGTTTGATGCAATTTCCCATGACAGTGGCATACAAAGTCAGGCTGCAATAGATCATTTTAGAGAATTAGATAAAAAAATAGCTGATTTTTCTTTTAAACTCAAAAATAAGACTTCAAAAGTTCGTTTAATAATTACTGCAGATCACGGGCTAATTGATACAACGCCTGAACATACAATTTGGTTAAAAGATCATCCAAAACTTTATGAAACATTGGCAATACCTGTTTGTGGTGAACCACGTGCTCCTTTCTTTTATGTTAGGCCATCAAAAGTTACTGATTTTGAAAATTATATAAGAAATCATCTAAATCATGCAGGAGAATTAATAAAAGGGGAAACCCTTATAAAAGAAAATTATTATGGTTTGTTCAAACCCAATAAGCGATTATTCGATCGCACTGGTGATTATATCTTACTAATGAAGGATAATTACATTCTTCGAGATCAATTAATCGGTGAAACTCGGCATGAATTGATTGGAAACCATGGAGCTTTATCCGATGATGAAATTTATGTTCCTTTGATTATTATATAGATATTAAATGGATCTATTTAATATTCAAAAAAGTATAAGAGACCTTAATTTTGACGGATGGTTATTCTATGATTTTGCCAATCGCGATTTAATTAGCTATCGGATTTTAGGTTTGGATGAACATAAACATACTTCAAGAAGGTGGTTTTATTTCATACCATCTGAAGGAAACCCGCAAAAAATTTTAAGTAAAGTTGAACCAAAAAAACTTGCAAATTTGCCAGGTGATGAGCATTATTATTTAAATTGGGAAGAACTTCATGGTTTCTTAAAGAAAAATCTCCCGAAAGGGTCAAAAATTGCTATGAATTATTCTCCAAATAATAATATTCCTTATATATCAACAATTGACTTAGGAACAGGAGAATTGATTCGGAGTTTTGGGGTTGAAATTGTTTCATCTATGGATTTAATCCAAGAATATGAAGGATTGGTAAAAGAAGATGCGTTCCAAACTCATATGGAAGCAATGCCGCTTATGCATGAGATTACTATTGGGGCATTTGAAGAAATTGGGCGTAGATTAAAACTAAATGACCCAAATGAATCCTTTACAGAATATGATATTTCGCAATGGATGAAAACTCAGATGGAAAAAAATGGATTGGATTGTATGGGATCTCCTCCGCAAGTTTCAGTAAACGAACATGCAGCCGATCCCCATTTTGATCCTGCATTTACAACCGTGGATATTAAGAAAGGTGACATTATTTTAATTGATTCATGGGCTAAATTAAAGAAACCTGGATCAATATACTACGATTTTACTATGATGGCTTATGCTGGAACTAAAATCCCACCAAGATATCAAGAAATTTGGGAAATTGTTAGGGATGCTAGAGACCTTGTTGTTAAAGTTGAAAAGGAGAAATTTATAGAAGGAAAAGAGTGTTTTGGTTGGGAACTTGATAAAATCGCCCGTGATTTCATAACAGAAAAAGGATTTGGGCAATATTTCATCCATCGAACTGGACATTCCATAGGACAGGAAGTCCATGGTAATGCTGTTCATTTAGATAGTTTAGAAACTCAAGACGAACGAAGAATTGTTCCCTATATCCTCCATAGCGTGGAACCTGGTATTTACTTACCAGATGAAGGCATTGGTGTGCGTTCTGAGATAGATGTATATGTTGATGGAAATGGAATTGTAGAAGTAACGGGACCACTTCAAGAAGATATATTCAAAATTGAATGTTAATTGAATTCAATTGAATTTATCTTATTTTAATAAGAAAATTTTTTCATTTTCACAATTTTTGAAAGGGATAGAATTTTTATCATTCGAGAATTATTCTGAATGATGTACGAAATTTCTGTTAGTGATGCAGCGCTTGCATATATCAAAAAATTTCAAGAGGATAATTTTCCAGAAGAAGAGATTGTTATTTTATTTGCAGATAGTCATGCTCTTGGAGGAGTTGTTAATGTAGAATTATACAGAAGAAATTTCATGGCTGATCGATTTGGTCATTTTCAAGAAATGGAAATAAGAAATAAGGAATATCCGTTTGGAGTTTTTATTGATCGCCAGATTATCCAAGAAAATATGTTTCCAGAGCGAGTAGAGATTTTTATGAGAAACAATCTAAAAGGGACTACTATTTTGGATTATCGGAATCTTGATTTTGAAAAATGAATTCGAAGACTTTTTTTGATTTTTCATCTGGAAAATCACATAAAATTATAGATCATAAGGACGAAATTAGAGTTTTTGCATTTAGTTCTGATAATAAATGGTTTGCTAGTGGGTCTTGGGATAATAATGTAATTTTATGGAAAATTCATGAGAATGAAGGAATTAAAATCATAAAAAAACATAAAATTCTTGAAGGACACAGTGGTTCAATCACCTCTTTGAAATTTTGTGAAGATAATCATTATTTAATCTCCGGCTCAAAGGATGGAACGATCAAAATATGGGATATTTTAGAAGAAAAATATATTTTTACACTTTCTCATAATGAATCAAATGAATCAAAGGTTTTTTCAATAGATATCGACCCTAAAAATGATTATATATTATCAGCGGGTGAATATCGAAAAATATTTATCTGGAGAATTATCAAAGATAGGAAAAAGAATTGGATAAAAATTGAAAAAGCAAAAATTATCAAATCTGATAAGGGTCCTAAAGAAAATATTCATGTTATAAAAATAAATTCTCATATTTCGATTTTTGCAAGCATTGGTGATGAAAATATCATCTATTTATGGGATTTTCCTTCAGGAAAATTGAATTATCGGTTGGAAGGTCATCAAAAAATTATTTATACTTTGGATTTTCACCCAAATTTACCATATCTTATCTCTGGAGGAAAGGAGAAGACTATTTTTGTCTGGAATTTAGACACTAAAAAAGTAATTAAAAGAATTCAAACCGATTCCTCGACATCATTCTTAAAATTCAGTGATGATGGTAGGTTTTTTCTAACAGTGAGTTTAAAAAATGAGATCAAAATCTATGATTTTAGAGATCAAAAAATTCTTCAAAAACACAAAATAAATGAAGGAACTATGCTAACTGCTGGAATTTCTAAAGACTGGTCTATTTTAGCAATATCACCTTTCAAAAAACAACCATTATCAATACGAATTATTTTTAATCGGAAAAAAAATAGTGGAAAATTTCTCGACAATATTTAATTAGTTAAATTTAGTTATAGCTTTTGAAGTATGTCGAAAAAAAAGAATTATAAAAAATTAGCTGGAGCATCACCAGATGAATATATCGGTCGTATGAACACCCCTTCAGCACATTCAGAGCAAAAAGAAGGAAATATTTCTAATCCCCATAATTATATAGGGCGTATGGATACTCCTCCTGCAGTTAAAAAGCAATATTTTTGCCCTTTTTGTGGGATTAATTTTACAGATTTAGTAAAACAAAAAATTCGTTTTTATTGTGAATCGTGTGGAGAAAATATAGATCCTTCATTATTTCAATAGTAAATTAATAAATAACCTCAAATAAATTAGTCGAATTTGGTCGTAGACATAAGAATACGATAATCTGCCAATAATCGAATTTTTATGTATTTGGAAATAAATTTCTATAGGTGTAAGAAGTGTTCAAAATAAAATTTGATCCGAAAAAACAAAACAAAAAATCAATAATATCTCCTGAGGATCTCCTTCCTAAAACGGTAGAGAATACTCGCGGAGAATTAATGAAATTCGATCCTCAGAAAATTATAGAGTCTCTTATTGAAGAGACTGATTTAGATATTGAAAATGCTAAAAATGTTTCACTTAATGTTCTAAGAAGGTTGGGGGGTTTAGGTCTTGAATTCATTGCCGCTCCCCATCTGCGGGAATTAGTTTGTGCAGAGCTAACATCTCAGGGACTTCATGAATTTCGCAATAAATATACTCGTCTCGGGATTCCTATTTATGATGTTGCAAAAATGCTAAAAAAGCAAAACGGTTCAACTTTTTCAAATCTCTTAACGGCCCAGGTTATAGAGCAGTTCGTACATTTAGATAGATTGAGCGAGGATGCTTCGTTTATAATTGAGCAGATATCCGATTATGCTAAAGATTTGAAAGATGATGAAAAAAATTTGATTCTAAATTCGATGGAAAATGCATTAAAATTGTACAATGAGAAAAAAGAGAAGCACTTGGTTTAAAATGTATTAGAATTCCTTATTGTGCATGTAGGTTCTTATCAATTTTTTTTATTTTTTCATTTATAATATGTGAGAGTTCTCTTAGTTCGAGCAGTGCAATTTCTTGAGCGCGATTTTGGTCTTGTGGAGCAAAACCGTTTTGATCTGATGATTTATTCTTTAATTCTTCCAATTCCTTTTTGGAAAAATGATGGGATATTACACCGTCTCGAATATAATACATTTTATCCGCAATTTGTTTCAGATCTGGATCGTGAGATACAATTATTATTGATTTATTCGGAAATCGTTCTATTATAGAGCGGAGTAGGCTTAAAACTACATTTTTAGATTGAGTATCTAATTCTCCTGTCGGTTCGTCACACAAAACAATATCTGGGTTGTTTGCTAATGCAGCTGCTACACTAATCCTTTGCTGCTCACCACCACTGAGTTCGTCTGGCCTGTGAACTTTTCGATCTTCTAAACCCACTATGTCTAATAATTCCTTTATAAAATCTCTTCGCTCCTTTGATAATGTTCCTGAAAGCTCGAGTGGAAGTAATATGTTTTCCTCTGCTGTTAATTCTGGGATTAAATTAAGGAATTGAAATACAAACCCGATTTTGTTCCTACGATATTTTTCAAGTTCGTTATCAGATAAATGACAAATATTTTCACCATCGACAATTATATTTCCTGAATTTGGTCGATCTAACCCTCCAATTATATTTAGTAAAGTGGTTTTTCCACATCCAGATGGGCCCATTATCACAGTTATTTCACCTTGATTAAATGTGCAATTTAACCCTCGAAGGGCTACTACTTCTATCTTTCCTCGCTTATAAATTTTTATTGCATCATCAATAGTAATTTTGGGTTGATAATCATCTTTCAAACTTGGGTTTTGGGATATATTAGTATCTTTTTCTAAGTTATTTTTAGTTTCCATTTTTTTTCACTGTGTTTCAGATTTAATATATGATATAAAAAAAAACTAAGTGACTCTAAGTAGATCACCAATTTTTGTGACATTTGATTTACGTGTTTCGATAAATACTGCTATAATTATGCTGGTTATGAAAATAATTAGGGACCCCATAATTTGTATCATTAAACTCAACCAAGGGATTGTGAAATGACGTCCCAAGCCAGACGATGTGAAATCTGCGGACAAGGTGTTTAAGTGAAGTACAATAGTTGCACCTCCAAGCAATCCAACTATTGAAAATACACATCCAAGTAGTATTAATGTAAATCCTTCTGCAATTTGGATTTTGTATATCACCTTTTTTTCCACACCTCTGGCGCGAAGTAATCCCATATCGTGAGATTTCTCATTAATCGAAATATACATAATTATTGCAATACCAAACGTAACGATTGTGAGCAAATAAAAACTCTCTAAATTAAGAAAACTAACAACTGATGTAGCAATACTGCTTCCTTCATTTAAATAGTCTGCTGGATTGTGGGCCCATAAATTTGAGTCGAAATCTTGGAATAAATACTTTAATTTTTCATAAGTAACTTCTGTTTCGTTTCCACTTTGTGGATAGAATATAAAATCCGCTTGATAGGAAAAACCATCGTCAATCGTATCTGTATCAATAATCATTATTTGGTTCCAATTCCACCCCGATGAAACGATAGGGAATGCTTTATAAACACCCACTACTTCCAGTGTCGTTATATTAATGGTTCCATTAGATAAAGCATATTGAATTTGATTTTCAAAAACATCTCCCACTTTATAACCTTGTTGAACCATGGTTTCAGGAATTAATGTTGCATTTGGAATTGTTTTTAGTTTTAGCATTGCTTCATCAGCGGTCATATCAATGAACCAATCATCGTTCATGTCCACATATGTTGTTGTGAAATTTTCTGCTGAAATTACACCTAATGCTACTGGTCCTGCATACATTCCATCATCCATATATATTTCTTCCCCTACATTACCAACAATACCAGATTGCTCTAGTTGATAGTAATAATTGAATGTTTCAAATGGAACCGAGCTTTTTTCATCCCATAACATATCAATGAAAGGTTCTGTCCCATTTTGATTCAGTGTTGATGAATAGATGTTAATTCTAATACCGTCTGCTGTTATGATTGTTTCCATTTGTTCTTGATAATTTATTTCTGTAGCACGAATGGTTGAAGCCATTACCACAAAACTCAAAGCCATTCCTACAATGAATACCAAACGAAAAGACCTCACTTGGTTACGTATAATACTCTTTGAAGTAAATACTGCAATTTGTTTTGACCAAAGTTGGCTAATTTTAGTGATAATTGCTTGAAAGAACTTAACATTCCCACAAAGCAATTTAACAAGTGCATAAATTAATAAAAAGGGAGCAAGCGGTAGTAAAACAGTTGATATAGTTATTAATAATATTAAAATTGGAGAAAATCCAATATCGAATCCTGCATTTTCCATTAATAGATTTGAAATTAAAACAATAATTATTGTTCCCAAACTTATTATTAAAGCTATCCAGTCCCGTTTTTTAGATGGCAATTGGGCATGGCTTATTTCATGGTATTTCTGCAAACCTTTAATGGGTTCAAGATTAGAAAACTCCTTTAATGGCTTTCTAACTGCAATTAATGAAATACTTAGTGCTAAAAGAATTCCGATAATCCAAGTTGATGATGTTAAAAATTCTCCATATAAAATGACTGATAAAATATCGGTTGATGAATAACCTTCTAAAACTTGAGGAAACATTTGCTTTAAAACCAAAGTTGATGTTATATTTCCTCCTAGTACTCCCAATGCGCCTCCACTTAACCCTATAATTACCGCTTCTAAGAAGAACATTGATTTTAATTGTTTTGAGATCCCTCCTTTCACTTTTAATAAAGCAATTTCCCTTCTTCTTTTTTCATAACTTAGTTGAAAATTTGTCTTAGTCAAAAACCAACCTAAAATAATAACAGGAACTGAAATTATTAGGAAAATAGCTTGATATAATGCAATTTCAAAAGATAGTTCTTGGATTTCCCAATCATCCAATTGCCTCTCAACATGACTTACCAGTGTCCCTCCGGTAATTTTTATTCTATTTTCAATTTGATTCATTTGGGTCTTCAAGTCATTTACATTCATTACATTCAATTTAGAATGATCAATCATTACACCGAATTTTCTCGAAAAAGAAAAATCCCAATTCTCATAAGTTAAACCATATGATAATGCTGCGTCTTCAAGTTGATTATTTAAGTTTTCTCCTTGATCTTCGATGTAAGAGAAGCTACCCAATAAAGCGACATCATTACTGCCCATATGTCCTCTCCATCTATATTGGCTGAAAACATCAATAAAAGATTCGCGATCGATGAGATTAAAGGTACCCAGTATTGGAATATTAATTGCTTCTGCTGTCAAATTATACTGTTTATCACCATTATTATAATCACGAATAATACTTAGGACTCCGATTGAAATATTTTGACCTGGAGCAATTCCATATTTTTGAGCAGTTCTAGAATCTATATATACACCTTCTTGTGTAAAATTAAGGGTGTCATTGCTTTTTATAACGTCATTAAAGCGATCTGCAACGCGTGGTTCAGAGAATAAATCTTTCTTAAGTCCACAAAAATGTGAAGTGTTCAAATAATCATAATAATCACCGCTTTTGTTTAAAAAATCCCAATCAATTTCTCCGCCATTTGGATTAATGACTGTTTGATGTGAGACACCGTAGGCACCTCCATATGCAAAAACAAACTCATCGAGAGTTTCATTCAATGTATTCAACTTATCCACTAACTCTGTTACATTTGTTTCATAATCTTGTGGAACAACTGTGAAATCAATTTTTATATCATCT
>JAUWMK010000354.1 GCA_030613185.1 Promethearchaeum sp. | reverse complement strand
AATCAATTCAAGACCGCTCTAACTGAAAGCTTACAGGCATTTAATGGAGATCGACTAATCCAATTGTGTAATATCCAAAAATATATGAATGAGGTAGAATGTCCATGTTAAAGAAAATTATTTATGCAAAAGACTATATTGGGATGCAAAGATCATAAAACACACAGATTTAGCGTTACGTCTTCAAATACAAATGATATTTAATGAAAATTTTGAAGTATGGATTCCAAAATCTGTTATAAATTCTTCTTACATATTAGATTCTTCTTCAATTCAAAGGTTTGAAATAGCTGTTTATTGGATTCGAGGTAAAATGAAAGAATTGAAAATTTGTATCCCTCAAGATTTTCCACAAGAAACTAAGAAGAATCTTTCAATTCTCAATGTATCTACCAAAAACCAACCTTCAATTCAAATTTGTTTAGGACGGGGTTATTGTAGTGCTTTAATATTGCGATCAACAGAAAAGGCTTTACTTTTAAAGATAAATACAAATTCAGGAAAAAATAAAACATTTTGGATACCAAAATCTGTGATTACTAATCAATATTCCCCTTATTCTAAAAAGTTGCAGAAATTTCATATTAAAAAATTCTGGATCTCTAAAAATATTCGAAGGTTATCAAATTAAAGAATAATTATTATTTTCCTTTAAAATTGGGCTTTCTTTTTTCTTTAAATGAAGCAATGCCCTCGCTATAATCCTGAGTTCCCATATTTTTCACGTAAAGGTTAAATTCATGCTGCATTGAAGGAACTAAATCGTTTAGAAGCGAAAAATTTAACATTGTCTTATTATAACCTAACGTTTTGGTCGGTAAAGAAGCAATATTTTGGACATACTCCATCGCTTGTGTGTTAAAATCTGCAGTAGGATAGATTTTGTTGATCAATCCAATTTCTAAAGCCTCGTGTGCATCAAGATGGCGTCCTGTCATAATTAGATCAGTGGCTTTTCCAAAACCAATAAGTCGAGGAAGAAACCAACTTGCACCAGTCATCATACAAATCGCTCGTGTTACTCGATGATCGCCAATTTCAAGATTGTCGGCTGCTAATCGGAAATCACATGCAAGAGATAAAGCAAATCCCGCACCGAGGCAATAACCATGTAGAAATGCAATAACCGGTTTTTGTATTACTCGTATTAATCTGTGGTGTGGGATGATGGAGTCGTCTTTCAAGGGTTTAAATCGAAATCCATCCTTTCCCATGCTTTCTAAATCATCTCCTGCTCTGAAACTCGTGCCATTTCTTTTAATAACAAGAGCCCTAATTGATTTTTTCCTTAATGATCTTAAAAATAGTTCCTCAATTATTATTATCATTCTATATTGTTTTACAAATCAAATCCATGGAAAATATGAAGTTGTTCCCTCTTTTAATTCTTTGATTACAGTTTTATCTGCAATAAAAGGATTGGGAATTTTTTTGACAGGTATCTTTAATTTCTTAAAAGGAGTTTCATTTTTTTCGATTAATTTATTGTATGCAATATAAAGAAGATATTCAAGATTAATTACATCCTCATTATTGTACGCCAGTAGTGTGTTTAAATATTTCTCTTCTTTCGTTTTTTGGTATTTTTTCCATAAGATAACTGCAGAATACCCATCTAAATCTGCCATATTTCCTCGGGAGATGTTAAAATGTTTTTCTATTGATTTTAGCCCCCCAGTAATCCCTACTTTTCTTAAGAGAAAGCATAAATCATAATGAATTTGATCCATTTCAATCCCCATTCGATTCTGTATAAACGGGATATCAAAACATTTCCCGTAGTATGTTACTATAGCGGGAAACTTCTTTATAAACTCTGGAAAATCATCTAAATTTTTTCCATTAACAAAATTATGACATTGAATTCCGTCGTAAACCGCAATAGTTGTTATTTTATTGCGAAATCTGTTTAATCCCGTTGTTTCAATATCAAGAAAAGCGATTTTTCCAATTAATTCAGGAATTGATCTCCAAATTAATTTTGAAGGACATAGCTGATTGAATTCTAAGAAATCATTTTTATCAATTACATCTTGAAATTTAACCAGTTCTGATTGTAAAACACGCCATTTTGCTCCAGAAAATGAATTGGGCATTTTGGATTGTAAAATTTCGTCCCAATTCTTAAATCCTAATTTCCATAATTTTTTTTCAGTTAATTGTCCTATCCCTTCACAAATTTGAAAACTCTGCTTTATCATATTTATATTAACATCCTTGATTTTTTTTCCTTTTCATTATTCAAATTCAATTTCAGCATATTCATACACTTTTTTATCCTGCAATTCCTTTAAAAGTATAGAAACATTCGTGATAGAATCCCCGCCATCCCAGTTTCTAACCCATTTTGGATAAGTAAGATATAAGTAGTCTTTAGCCCTTGTAATTGCAACATAGAATAATCTTCTTTCTTCTTCCATTTCTTCAATTTCATTCATTGATTGCGCACTTGGAAATCTTCCCTCAATAAGACTAATTACATAAACCACTTTCCATTCAAGACCTTTCGCTTGGTGAATCGTGGTTAAAACTAAAGGTTTTTCCTCCTTATCATCATATTCTTCATTGATTTTTTCTCCCTTAATATCGTATTGGGTTAAAATATCCTTCAGAAACGCATCTAAATCTTTATATTTCGCAATAAAATTTATAAGTTCCTTTAAATCATTTACCCTATCTTGAATTTTGCTTTCTTCTTCCTTATTGTATTTCTCCTTTATTAAAGGTTCCATATATTTAATGGCTTTCATCATGAGATTAGGTAAATCCCGTAATTTTTTCGAATCTTTTATTGAATTACTCTTTTTATCAAAGATATTATTATGGTAAAAATCTTGGAGATTATGGAGGTTTTTAATTCCTTCTTGTCTAATTCTTTTTCCTTTTAACACAACGGGTAACTCTGCTTTAACAAATTCCTCGAGATAATTGGAACCTTTAGGAAATGCATCAATAATTTTTGCACCCCCAGCGTTGCTTATTCCTTTATGCATCGATAAAACCCGTATCCATTGAATAATATCCAATGGGTTAACAATAATTGTTAACATGGCCATTAAATCCTTTATATGGGCTTTTTCAAAGAATTTTAAGCCAGCACGAACTTCATAAGGGATATTATTCCGAATCAATTCTTGTTCCAGTATTAATTTATGATACCCAGATCTGAAAAGAACCGCCTGTTCATGTAGTGGAATTTCCTCATCTCTAAAATTCAATATCATTTGACATAATAGTTCTGCTTCATCGAATAAATTTCCACACTCGCACACTTGTGGGATTTCTCCAGAAGGTCTGGTAGGCATTAAATTTTTTTTAAATTGCTTTTTGTTAAAATTTATGCTTGCATTAGCAAGGTTTAGAATTTCTGAAGTGCTTCGATAGTTTATTTCCAATTTATATTGAGAAGTATTTGGATATCTATCGGGAAATTCAAGCATGTGATGAAAATCCGCGCCCCGAAATCTGTAAATAGATTGAGCATCATCACCTACTACCGTAAAAGATTCTGATTCAAATGCCAACTGGTCTACAATCCTTGATTGAATCGAATTTACATCTTGATATTCATCAACAAGAACATGTTTTATAGATTCTCTGTATTTTTTTGAAGCGTTTTCATCATTAAGAAATTGTAAGTAATAGAGCAAAAGATCATCGAAATCGAGCTGGTTTGAGTCGTGTTTTGAAGCCATAAATCTTCTAATTAGACCATCCAGTTCTTTTTCCATATCTCCATATTGGGGAAAAGTGGAATTTATTGCTTCCTTTAAAGTTATTGCCCAATTAATTCGATATGAATGAATATTAATCATTTGTTTAGCTTTGGGATATCTCTTTACATTATCTTTTGGAACCGATTTTGCAATGATAAGTTTCATTAATTGGTTTTGATCACTTCGATCAAGAATGGAGAAATTATTTTCTAAGTTGACACTTTTTCCGTATTTGTGAAGTGCTAAATTGGCGATATGATGGAATGTCCCCGCGATTATTTGTTTTGCTTTTGAACCCGATAGTTCTTCTACACGTCTAATCATTTCTTCTGCTGCTTTTTTTGTAAAAGTAACTAGCAAAATAGATCTAGGATCTGCTCCACTATCAATTAAATATGCAACTTTATAAGTTAAAGCACGAGTTTTTCCTGATCCCGCTCCTGCTATAACAAGAGATTCCCCTTTATTATGTTTTACCACCTCTAGTTGTTGTTTATTTAGTTCTTCTTCATATCGACTTAAATCAACCTTTGGTTTTTGTCGAACAACTACAATTTTTTTCCCCATTTTTTTACCTTTTTTGCTGATTATTTACCATTTGATATATTATTGAATGGTTTTTTAAACTTAATCACATAAAAATTATAAAAATCATACTGAACCTTTACTGAGTTTTTCAAGATTTTTGAATTTCTTCCTCACTTTTTTGGCATTTTCTGCATTTAAAAACTAATCTTTTTCCTAATTCCACCGCAACTATTTCATGAGGGGGGCATTGTTCGTTTTCATAAATCATAACATCCTCTTTTATAAATTTCTTTTCTAACATGATATCTTTCGCTTTAGGGTGATAACTGGGTGGAACGTTTTCGAAATAAGAACAATCTTCAACTGGGCATTCAAATCTGTATTCTAACCAACCTTTAAATTTATTAACAAAATGTTTCTTAATTTTAAGATTTTTTCCATGTTTTGGGCAAAAATGAACCTTTCCCTTTAAGTAATGAGCACTTATTGGGTGAGTTAAAAAGATCCAACAATTTTTCTGGAGAGGTTCAATCAGTTCTGGTTTTTTAGAAAAGCAAATTGGATTATTAGATAAATAAATTTCTTTTCTAACATGATATCTTTCGCTTTAGGGTGATAACTGGGTGGAACGCT
>JAUWMK010000096.1 GCA_030613185.1 Promethearchaeum sp. | reverse complement strand
TAAAAAAAGTAAAAAAAAATAATCTGGCTATTCCCATGAAAAAGAATATGAAAGAAATCATTGTATGTTGCAGCACAGGTTGTAATTCATTAGGTGGGCAAGAAATTTACGAAGAATTAGTAAAATGCATTAAAGAGTATAATCTCGATAGGACTGTAAAAGTTAAACCAACTGGGTGTCATGGTTTCTGCCAGACCGGACCTAGGTTGTTGGTCAATCCAGAAGGTGTGTTGTATGTATATCTAAAAAAAACTGATGTTAAAAAAATCATCGAACAGCATCTTATTGGGGGAAAAATCGTTGAAGAACTCACATATAAGGATCCTGTGTCTAAAAAGACCGTGCAAAAACGAGATGACATTAATTTTTACAAGTATCAAGTATCTATAACTACAAACAACTGTGGTAAAATTAATCCCGAAGACATTGAAGATTATTTAGCTGTGGGAGGATATGAATCCCTTAAAATAGTCTTAAAAATGAAACCGGAACAAGTAATCAAGGAAATCAAGACTTCTCGACTTCGTGGAAAAGGAGGTGCTGGATTTCCGACAGGATTGAAGTGGTCATTTCTCGCACAAGAAACAAACACCCCAAAGTATTTGATATGTAATGGTGATGAAGGTGATCCTGGCGCATTTATGGACAGAACCATTATGGAAAGTGATCCACAATCGGTTATCGAGGGAATGATTATCGGTGCGTATGCAACCGGTGCGACTTCTGGATTTGTATACGTTCGGGCTGAAAAACCCCTAGCGGCTTCACGAATAGCTAAAGCTATTGAACAAGCACGGGAGTACGGATATTTAAGCGATAATATTTTAAATTCTGGTCTGAAATTTGATATTCAAGTCAGAAAAGGGGCAGGTGCTTTTGTATGTGGAGAAGAAACCGCCCTTATGAGTTCAATTTTAGGTAATAGAGGAAGTCCACGCCCACGCCCTCCTTATCCTGCAAATTCTGGATTATGGGGAAAACCAACTAATATCAATAATGTGAAAACTTGGGCGACCATCCCGAAGATTATTGCCATGGGTGCAGAGAATTATGCAAAAATCGGAACTAAAGATTCATCTGGGACCGCTATTTTGTGTCTCTCCGGGAATATTAACAACGCTGGATTGATTGAAATTCCAATGGGAACCACAATCCGAAGGGTTGTGTATGACATAGGGGGAGGGTGTCCCAATGGAAAAAAATTTAAGGCTATTCAAATTGGGGGGCCTTCCGGAGGATGTATCCCAGAACAATATTTAGACGTGAAAATGATCGATACTCAAATCGATTTTAAATCAATCACAACTTTAGGGGCAATCATGGGGAGTGGTGGTTTAATTGTCCTTGATGAATCTACTTGCTTAGTTGATATGGCCCACTATTTTATTCAGTTTACTCAAAATGAATCTTGTGGAAAATGTGTGCCATGTCGTATTGGTACACGGAAAATGCTTCACATTCTCGATAAAATCGTAACGGGGCAAGGAACTTATGAAGATCTTGATGAATTAGAATCTTTAGCTTATACAATTAAGAATGCCAGTTTATGTGGCTTAGGACAAACCGCCCCCAATCCGATCATTAGTACCCTAAAATATTTCCGTGATGAATATGAAGCCCATATCAAAGGAATATGTCCAGCTTTAGTTTGTAAAAATCTGATTACATATCATATATCAGCAGAAAAGTGTATCGGGTGCGGGTTATGTGCTAAAAGTTGTTCAGTCAATGCGATTAAAGGGGAATTGAAGAAACCTTTCCAAATTGATACAAATCTTTGCATTAAATGCGGATTGTGTTTTAGTTCATGTAATAAAAATGCAATCTATAAAAAAACCGGGGGAAAGTAGATGAAAAAAAAATCACAATCACAATCGCTCATAATTGATGGGAAAGAAATTAAGTTTATTAAAGGAGAAACTATCCTTATGGCAGCTGAGCGTGCAGGGATTTATATACCCCGGCTATGCTATATTGATGGAATGACTCCTTATGGGGGATGTAGATTGTGTATTGTTAAAATCGTTGGTGATCCTCGTCCCATTAAACCATCTTGTTCAACTCCTGCAAGTCCTGGTATGAACATCATTACAATTGATGATGAACTTCAACGAATGAGGAAAGATATCATACAATTAATGATCAGCGAACATCCAAATACTTGTATAGTTTGCGGACATAAAGAGGTATGTGAAGATTTTACAGCTCAATTCAAAGAAAAACCAGAGAAACGTGTATTTGGTTGTTTTAACTGTTCTCGAAAAAATGATTGCGAGCTACGAGAAATTATTGAGTATATAGGAATAACTGATTTAACCCAAGAATTTGAATACAAGAACTATGAAACCGAAAATTTGGATCCTTTCTTTGAAAGACATTACAATTTATGTATTCTGTGTGGTAAATGTGTGCGAGTTTGTGGAGAACTGCGGGGAATAAATGCAATTGATTTTTTTGGTCGGGGGCATGAACTTAGGATATCTACTCCGATGAATATGCTCCATATTGAAACTAACTGCCAATTCTGTGGAGCTTGTGTTGATGTTTGTCCTACCGGAGTCCTCGTCCCTATAATGCAGACTTGGACGCGAAAACGTGATGTTTTTGTTGAATCGATTTGTGGACATTGTTCGATTGGTTGTGGTTTGAATTATTACACGGAAAATAAAGAGCTTGTGGAAACAATTCCGAATAAAAATGCACCAATTAATAGGGGTCAAGCATGTGTTTTCGGACGGTTTTGCGTTCCTATCTTTAACAAAAGAGATGAAACTCACTTTCATACTCCTCTCATTCGTATGGAGGACACTCTAAAGCCAATCATGTATACTGAAGGATACTCGGCCTGTATCGACATGCTTCGGAAATATTCTCCAGAAGAAATTGCGGTTTTAGCATCTCCGGACTTATCTAATGAGAGCGCTTTTATCTTGAATAAATTCGCGACTAAAGTATTAAAAACATCAAATGTCGCAACGATTACTGATAACAATTGCTTAGATCATTTCAAAGAAATAACCGCACTTCCTCGTTCGTTTGATAACATATCCAGATCTGATTGGGTTCTTTTGGTGGATGCAAATCCTCAAGTCTCCCATCCTCTCCTTTTAATTCATATTAAGAAGGCAAAGGATCTCAATAAGAAGATTATCTGCTTAAAGCATTCTCCAATGGATGTAGCGCCAGAAACCAAATGGTTGTTTGATGAAGAATTATTGCTTTCGGAGGAAGAACTTATTACTAAACTGGATGAATTTCAAGAAGGAACAGGGAGTATTATTGTTGGTCCTCAAACGACTTCAAATATTATCACCAGTTTAGTCAATCTCTGTATCAATAACCATAACATTAACTTGATTCCATTACGATCCCGGGCTAATTTAGAAGGTGTTTTCCAATTTATTTCCCAAACTGAAGATTTTATATTTAATGCAATCAAGGAAAAAAAAATCAAATTACTATTTACCACTGAAAGAATTTCCCCCGAATTAGCCAAATGTGTTGAGAACATTATACTTTTAGACATATTTCCCTCAGAATTTTCAAATCAAGCGAATATTATTTTTCCAGTCACCACGTTCCCCGAATCATCAGGAACACTCATGAATATTGAGTTTAAAAAACAACTTTTTCATGCCAGTGTTCCAACTTTTCAATATGCTAAACCCGATTGGCAAATAATATGTGAATTAGCAAGGCAGATGGGGGCAGTTGGTTTTAATTATAAGAGCACTCAGGAAATTGCGGAAAAAATTTCCTTGTTTCTAATTGTTAAAATAACTGAGCTAAGAAATCTCCCCTTAAAAGCAACTTCTGTGCAATATGGAAAACCTATCACTTGGGATGATTTTGTTTTTCGAGGGGAAAAAATTTCAGACCGCGTACCAGATTTAAAGAAAATTATTGAATATCGAAAAACGAAGAATCCTGATCTAATTTCTGAGATCCTTACATCAAATCAGAAGGGAATGAACGCTCTTATTGAAATTGAAATTGATGGGAACGGCATGGTGAAAATTGGGACACAAATTTTTGGGTTGGATTCAATTAAATCCATTATAAATATTGCTGAAATTTCAGGTTATCGCTTGAAAATTATCGTTGACACATCCTATCCGAATTTCAGATACATTGATCGTAATAAATTTTGTATGTGTTATAATTACAAAGATAATTTGAACGAATCAAATGTTTTAATTGATTTTAATCCAAAAATATGTGATACCTATCTTCGAATCAAACAAGAAGGGAATAAACAAGAAAGGAATAAAATCCTAAAGGTAGATGGTCTTATTTTGGCTGAAACCAGCTTCGTAAACAGTACCGATGAAGAATATCAAGATTTTGTTCAAATTGGTTCCAGTGAAGTGAAAATGCAAATGCGAGCCTTACATCGAGCCCATCAACTTTTCAGAGATGATTCTATCTATATTCCCATTAATAATATACAATCCCTTAAAAAATCGGCGTTTCGACCAAAATGGACTGTTTGGGACACTGAACAGCCGAGTTCTTTAAAAAATTCAAACACAAAAACCCAAAAAGTAGTTAACGTGGATCAAGATCTATGCGTAGGATGTGGAACTTGCGAGAAAATTTGTGAGCACGAAGCAATTTCCTTTGTGTTGATCACTCAAGATGTTGGATTATTCGAGGATATGGAATTGAAAAAAGCAACCATCGATGGAGAGAAATGTTATAGCTGTTCGAAATGTATATCCCACTGCCCGGTAAATGCCATTTATATTCGAGAATGGGCCTATTAGTTCTGGTAAAAAAAGAAATTATTAATTGAAAAAAAGGAAATTGGTAGTTCATCTTCGCTAGATGCATCATGTTTACACGATGTTTATTGTAAACAGTCATTTGACCAATTCATTTGCTTTTCGCAAGAGGTGGCGTATGGTTGGTGTTGTTGGGATCTGATTATGATTATCCTTCTTCCAGTAGGGCATTAGCCAAAATTCCATCGATTAAATCGCTGTATTGTTCTCCTCGATAATATCTGACAGTCATCGCTTCATTCAGGCAAACAGATGCACATAGACCACATCCTCGACAGAGAATGTTATCTACAATCGCCCCTTGTGCAGAATCGATTCTAATGGCTTGATATGGGCACGCTTCAGCGCACATTCCACATCGAGCACATTTATTTTCATCTGAAATAGCTCGAATAAGGTCGATTCGATATTCTCCATTGGATAACAATTTACAGATTGACGAAGCTGCACCTTTGGCTTGCATAATTGTTTCTGAAATATCTTTCGGACCATGACAGGCACCTGCTAAGACAATTCCGGGAATATCTGTATCAACCGTATTTAATCGTTGATGGAATTCTTTTAAAAACCCATTCGAACTTAATTGCAACTTAAGCAATTTATTCAAGGACGTAAAGGATTTGGAGGGAACCATTGAAGTCGAAAGTACAACCATATCAAATTCGAATTTTTTAATGATATTATTCGGATCCAAAGAATCCTCCATTATTACTATGAGCTTTTTGGTTTGGGAATCTTCTTCGATGGATACAACTTTAGTTCGAATAAAATCAACCTTTGCTTTTCTAGCTTCAAGGTAATATTCTTCATAACCTTTTCCAGCGGCACGAATATCAATATAAGATATTACAACATCCATTTCCGGATTATGGGATTTAGCCAATTTTGCATTTTTGATAGAGACCATGCAACAAACACCCGACGAACAATATAAATTTCTTTTCATATCCCGTGAACCAACACAATTGATGAATAAAATGCTTTGCGGTGGTTGATGATCACTTGGTCTAACGAGATGACCAACAACGGGTCCGTTGGGTGCCAGTAAACGTTCAAAGGTCACTTCCGTAATGACATTGTCATAAATACCATAACCTAAATAACCTATTTCAGGGGTGTATTCATCCCATCCAGTAGCGACAATAATACCTCCTACTCTCTTGGTAACTTTTGTTTCCTTTTGGTTGAAATCTATCGCTTTTAATTCACATACATTTGCACAGTTTCCGCATTTGATACAAGCATTCATATCAATTTGTGCTTTTGACGGAACTGCTTGTGCAAATGAGATGTAAATCGCTGTTCGTGGACTCATTCCTTTATCAAATTCACTAGCGGCAATAGCAGGGCACACTTCAAAGCAAGCACCACAGCCATTGCAATCTTTAGTAGTATAACGAGGTTTCTGAGTGATTTCAACATCAAAGTTACCAACATATCCACTGAATTTTGTTATTTCAGCAAATGTATACATTTCAATGTATTTGCTCCGCTGGGCCTCTAACATTAAAGGCCCTAATATTCAGATGGAACAATCATCGGTGGGGAAAGTTCTATCAAGCATTGCCATTTTTCCCCCGATTGTAGGTTTTTCTTCCACCAAACACACTTTAATTCCTTGATTACCTAGATCGAGGGCTGCTTGTAATCCTGCCACCCCACCACCTATCACTAAAACCGTATCTGCGATTGGAACCACGAGTTCAGGAATGGTTTCAAGTTTTTTGGCTCGAGAAACACCTGCATTAAGCAAATCCTTTGCTATCTCCATTGCTCCAGCTTTATTAGCTCGATGCACAAAACTGCAGTGTTCTCGGAGATTCACAAATTCTAGAAAAGCTTTATCCAAACCAATTTCCTCTAAGACAGCTCTAAAGACAGGTTCGTGAGTTTTGGGAGTGCACGCTGCAACGACAATTCGATTAAGTTGAAAGTCATTAACATTTTTTTTAATGAAATCTGCTCCCGTAGTGGTACACATTGATAAATATTCATCTGCCATCACAACATTCGGTAGATTTTTAGTGTAGTTGGCGAGTTTTTCACAATCAAGTATCTCTGAGATATTAATGCCTCACCGACATACAAACACACCTATACGAATTTCTTGCTCTTCCAAAGGTAATGTTGACATTCATAGCACCATGAATTTTTCATTTCATTGTCATTCTCAAAGGAGAAGTTCACTTATTTTCGCTTATGCGACCAATGTATGAATGAATTTCGTCACTTCTCATCGAATCAACAAAAAGAATCTTGATCATTATTTCTTTGAATTCCTTTAAAAATATTTGCCTAATTTTTGGTGAAATCACACTAGAAATATTTTTATAAAAGAAGTTCAAAATATAATCTATTATAAAGGATGTAGATCTACTCATGACTTTACCCTCCACTTTAACCCCACTTGAAGCCCGAAGTTATTTCCAAAATCAAATTAATGAAGACCCCCAAAATCCAAGAGGATATATTGGGATGGGAGATCTCGCTTTTTACGGTGAATTTTTTGAAGATGCAAACTCATATTTTAATAAAGCCGTTAATTGTGACTCCCAAAATATTGCCGGATGGGTGGGATTAACAAAAATTTTACTCCATTTTGATAGTATTCAACAAGCAGAAGAATATATCATCAAGGCTTTGAATATCGATCCCAACAATCATGAAGCTCTGATTCTCGCTGTGATAATTAAAATTCGCTTAAATAAATTTACTGCTGGATTAAATTACCTTGATAAAATGGGTGATAGCAAAACAAACCCTTATGAGTCATTATCCCAATATTTGCGTGGTTATATAAAATGTTTACTCGGTGATTTTGAAGTTGGGTTAGGTTTTTTCAAAGCTTGCATGGTCTTGCCTCCATTTGATAATAAAACGAATCCAAATTATCAAATTTTAAGGAATAATTTTGGTGTTGGAAGTCATAGGTTTAAGATGTTTGCGGATGCAGAAAATACTTTGCAGACAATAACACAAGAGTTTCCTTCATGTGATTCCACCACATGGCTTAATCTCGCAATGGTTTATTGGGCTCAAGACAAAATTGATCAAAGTTTTGCTATATTTGAAAAAATTAAATTGATACATCCAAAATTATGGCCATGGTTAAAGGAAATGAGTGAGTATAAGAATAGTGGTTCTGAGTGGTTACAAGAAGCCATGCAGAATTTACAAACCCAATCTTCGAATTATAATATAAGTTTGTATTTGGGTTGCGTGATTCCGAATCGATTTCCTTTTATCGAAGCTGCTTCTCGTCATTTATTTAATGCTTTAAACATAGGTGTGGTAGACCTTGAAGGTGCTTCTTGTTGTCCGGCTCCGGGGGTCTTTCGGTCATTTGATATCGAAACTTGGTTAACTTTAAGTGCCCGTAATATTGTAAAAAGTGAACAATTGCAACGAGATCTTATAACCATGTGTAATGGGTGCTATGGCACATTGAATGATGTTAATCTAGAACTTAAAGAAGATCCAGAAAAAAAAGCGATTGTAAATGAACATTTGAAGAAAATAAATCGTGAATTTATAGGATCCATTAATGTACGTCATATTATTGATGTACTTATTAATGAAATTGGTCTTGATGCAATTAAAAAAAAAATTACGTATCCCTTGTCGTTAAGAGTGGCTGTTCACTACGGGTGTCATCTCCTTAAGCCGATGAAGAATAAACCATGGACGGAGAATTGGGAAGATCCTACATTTTTTGATGATTTAGTAGAAATTACCGGGGTTACGTCTGTGCCATATAAGGATAAAATGATGTGTTGTGGTGCTGGAGGCGGAGTTCGCGGAGCAATGAAAGAAGTTTCGTTGGATTATACCCGAGAAAAATTAATTAATATGAGAGAGGCTGGAATCGATGCAATTGTTGTGTGCTGTCCATTTTGTCATCTCCAATTTGATATCGGACAGGTTGAAGTCAATAATATCTTCAAAAATGAAATCAGGGTTCCATTTCATATTCCTGTTATATATATTTCTCAATTACTCGGGCTTGCAATGGGATTAGATCCATTTCGAATGGGTTTGTTGAATACACCCCAAGTTAAAGGAGTTCCCCCTATGCAAGCCTTTGATATTCTATTTACAAAATATCAAAAATTAAATCTTAAAAATACATCACTTTTTTCACCCAGAACTTAGGAAAAAATATCATGTTCCCAAAACTCATAAAAACTGTCAGTTATACTCAAATAAGATTACAACAAAAATTCATTGCTAAAAATATAGAGTTAATTCTCGATCGCTTACGATGTGTGGGTTGTGGTATTTGTAGTCGTGTTTGCCCTAAAGATGCGATATTAATCGGTCCTGCAGTCGCATCCTATGGATTAAAAAAACAGTCTATTGAAAAGATCATAGTAAATTCCATTGATGAAGAGAAATGTGTGTTTTGTGGCACATGCAGTATTTTATGTCCATTTGATGCACTTCATTTATACAAAGATGGCAAAAAGATTGAACCGAACGAAAGTACATTAGTGACAAAAGAGGCTATACCGAAATTAGAAGTCCAACATCTTCCCATGACTCGTCTTAACCGAACAGCGATGATTTATTGGGAGGGAGAAATTAAAACTAATTTCGAATTCCCTAACTCAGAAAAAGAGTTTCATCATCATTATATTAATAAGTGTCCTGGTGATTGTAGAAAATGCTTGGAAATCTGCCCTAATGAAGCTATTTCATTTCTTTCTGCTGACCATGCATGGAAATCCAAAAAACTACTCGAAATCGATGATACTAAATGTATCAAATGTAGAGCTTGCCAAATAGTTTGTCCACAGAATGTTTTCGAAGTAAAATGGACGAAAGTGAAAACTTTGGGAGCATTTAATGAATGTTTTTGGACTCCTTTGGTTAATAAACTTCTGAAAGCAAATGATTCCTTAAATGATCAAACAGAAATATCTTAGGTGTAAAAACTATGGAATATATTAAAAAAGATGTAATTCGAACATTTAGCGGGAATATTGAAGAAGAGATCATCAAAGATCATGCATTGAAAGCGATTGGAGCATGTATTCAATGTGGCACATGTAGTGGAGGATGCCCATCAGGAAGACGCACCGCATTAAGGACTCGGAACATAATTCGCAAAGCCTTATTGAATATGGATGAGGTTTTAAAAGATAAGGATATTTGGTTGTGCACAACTTGCTACACTTGCTTTGAGAGATGCCCTCGATCCGTTCCAATCACAGATATTATAATTAAAATTCGAAATTTAGCTGTTAGGAAGGGCAATTTCCTTGAGTCTCACAAGCAATTATCTCATATCCTAATAGAAACGGGCCATGGAGTACCTCTCGGTAATGCAGATAGTAAATGGGCTAAATTACGCGTTTCCTATGGATTATCTCCCTTACCCCCAACTACCCATATGCACCCCGAAGATATCCAAGAAATCGCTGTTCTGGTAAAGGAAACAAAATTTGATAAATTAGTTGGTTATCCTCCGGAGCCTAAAGCGGATTAACATCTTTAAATCTTCGAGAAAGAAATGCAAAAAGCTTTAGAGACCAGTTTTACACTTTGAAAGAATTGAAAATTTAGAAAATATTGAATATAAATCGGAGAAATATCATTTATACTATAGGATTTTACAATTTATTTTAAACCATTCTTGCATTTGTTCAATTGATAATTCTCCTTTTGCAACAGCCATAGGAAATCTAAAAATTTCTTCTGGATCATTTGGGACTAAGTCAATTCCATTTTTTTTAAGAAAAATATAAACTGTATGAATACCAATACGTTTGCATCCATTTACAAACACATGAAATTGCACTATATTTCGCATTAGAATTGCTGCCTTTTTCCATATCGTTAATTCAGTATTTTTAAATGGCAAACCCCATTTTAATGTATCTAAAGCCGATTCCAATTGTTGTTTGTTTGTATATTCAACAGGGATTCCTATCTGTTTTTCGTAGATAATCTCTATAAGCTCAATGGTAGGTAATTTTAAATAGTAAATTTTAAATATTTTATATATTCAATATATATTGAATATGGCATCCCATCAAATTTCAATTCGTGACAATGTTTATCAAAAACTTAAAAAAATAAAGCAAGAAAATGAAAGTTATTCTGATATTATTGAACGTCTTCTCAGTAGTAAAGGAAATGTTGAAGATTTGAAGGAACTATATGGTATTTCAGGAGAAGATGATTTAGGATTTCAGGATATTTTAGACTCTTCGAGAAAAGAAATCCAAATAGCTTTAAAGAACCGTTTTAACTTAAATTGAAACAGAATGATAAACCATGATTGTCCTTGATTCAGATGTAGCAATCGCTTTGTTACACAAAAAAATCTCGATAGAAAATTTGATTTCACTAATAAAAGAGAACGAAATTTTATCCATTTCTTCTCCATCAGTTTACGAATTATATTTTGGGCTATACAAATTAAAGAGAACTAAGGGTGTTTCATTAAATCTTTTAAAATGGCAACAAGAATTGGACGGAATAGAAAGACTCATCAAAATTTTGCCTGTCTTAGATTTTAATTATTTATCGGCTAAATTGAGCGCAGATATCTACACAGACTTAGTCTCACAAGGAAAAACCATTGGATTATTTGATTGTATGGTTGCTAGTGTGGTAATTTCACATAATGGAAGGGGAATAATTACTGGAAATAGGAAACATTTTGAAAGAATCGAAAATTTAGAAATTATCGCATTATCAATTAAGTAATTTTATCACTTTTTGATCCGACAACCTTTTGATTTTAATTCTTCCATCCACGAATTTATTTCCGGTTTAAATTCCTTCAAATTATTTTCCTCTAACCAGAAAGTTCGCAGATTTTTTAATTCAATTATTGAAGGGGGTAATTCTGATAAATTATTTTTCGAAATTATCAAATTAGTAAGCTTTTCAAAATTTCCAATCCATTCAGGTAGTTGAGAGATTTTATTTCCGAAAATATTTAGATCTTGTAAATTTGTTAAATTTTTATATGAATCGGGGAGATATAAAAGACTATTTCGATATAATGAGAGTTCTATTAAATTACTTAGATTTCCAATTTCACTAGGTAACTCAGAAATGTGGTTGTCGCCAAGAGTTAGTTCCCTTAAGTTCTTTAGTTCAGAGATCCATGAAGGAATTTCTTTGAGTTCATTTTTAAAAAGAACTAAACGGGTTAATTGTGGCATTGATTTTACCCACTCAGGAATTTTTTGCAGTTCCAACCCGAAAAGATATAAATGTTCAAGAGTTCTTAATTCTGAAATCCATGAAGGAATTTCTTTTAGGGAATTTCCTCCAATATTTAGAGCTTTTAACATTTGAAAGTTTTTAAACCATTCTGGGATGTTTGTAAAACCATTATTTTGTATATGCAGCTGAAAAAATGCTTTCAGCTTAGTTAGATTTTCGGGAAGGCTTGTTAACTTGTTATTTGCCACCCAAAGATAATTAAGTGATTTTAAATCACCAATATTATCGGGAATGACTTCAAGTGATTGCCCTTGTAAGGCTAATGCTAAAATTCTCCCCTTTTGGGAAATAAATCCGTACATACTTCGGTTTAAGCCTTGAAGGGTAGGGATTTGGGAACCTGTCATTGCTTCAAGAGACATTAAAAAATCATATTCTTCTTTATGAAGCGATGTCCCATTATAATCTTCAAACTGATTTTCATTATGTTTAGGTTCAGACATTTTTACCTCTTTCTCTTTGAAATAATTAGTTTTTCAAGCTTACCCATGTCTAAATTTCGAGAATACAACGGTGATTTATTATTTTTATACGCAACAGATGATTCCCAAAATGTAGGATTTCCTTCAACTTGATAAAAAATACCTGTTGGATATTTTCCTGTTTCAAGAGCTTTTGCAAATGCTGCCTTTTGATCGTGAACATCGTGAGAACCATCAAGTTCATATGTATTTTCTTTGTACCACTTAAATGTATTAAGTTTATTCATTGAAACACACTGAACTAATGTATCGACTAATGCATACCCTTTATGCTCAATGGCTTGTTTAATAACATCTTTTGCCTGAGCCATGTTTCCAGCAAAAACTCTCGCAACAAATGTAGCGCCCATGGCGATTGCAACAGCAAGTGGATTAAATGGTTCATTAGTAACACCCCCAACTTGTACTGGAGTTTTCATCCCTTTTAGACTGGTAGGAGATGCTTGTCCTTTTGTTAATCCGTAAATCATATTATTGTGAACAATTTGTGTAATATCCGAATTTCTGGTAATTTGTGCGAGAAAATGATTTCCTCCCTCACCATATGAACATCCATCACCCGAGTTTACTATTACCGTTAATTCAGGGTTACATGCTTTGATTGCCATTGCTGCAGGAAGAGACCGTCCATGAAGGCCATTAAACATATGTCCTTTTGTATATTGGGGTAATTTTGCAGCTTGACCGATTCCCGATACGAAAACAA
>JAUWMK010000309.1 GCA_030613185.1 Promethearchaeum sp. | reverse complement strand
CTTGCAGAATCTTCTCCATTAAACAAAGCGTGTTAAATTCAGCGTTCCTATAAATACCAAAATAAGCTAAGATATGTTTTGAACTTTTATATCTTGAAGTTTTATAAAATTGGTTCAGAATTTTGTTAAATCGCAAATTTCGTTCGGGTTCAGAAAGATTTTTCCTTTTTTCAAGAATATATTTACGAAGAGCAACTGGATCCTTAGGAATTTCCGAGTCCATAATTAATAATTATATTAATTAATTATTTTGAACTTTCTTAATTATGGCTATGATTAAACGTGCCTTAGTTTCTGTTTATAATAAAGCAGGAATTGTTGATTTTGTAAGACAATTAGTTGAAGATTTTGGAATTGAAATACTTTCTACAGGAGGAACTGCAAGAATATTGAAAGAAGCAGGGATTCCGATCATTTATGTTTCTGATTATACGCAATCACCTGAAATGTTTGATGGAAGAGTAAAAACTTTACATCCTCGCATTCATGGTGGAATTCTTATGCGTAGAGATAATCCAAAAGATGTAGAAGAAGCAAAAAAAAATGGGATTTCTCAAATTGATTTAGTTGTGTGTAATCTTTACCCTTTTAAGGAAGTAATTGCAAAAGCTGAAACTAGTCTTGAAGAAGCAATTGAGATGATTGATATCGGAGGTCCAACTCAAATTCGCGCTGCAGCAAAATCATTTCCATATGTCACAGTAATTTCTAATCCAAAGTTTTATGATAGCATTTTAGAAGAATTGCGCGCAAATAGTGGGAGTGTTTCTTTGAAAACTAGAATGAATTTAGCCCAAGATGTTTTTACAACTATGTCTCTTTATGATGCAACTATTTCAAACTATTTATTAGAGGCTCAATCAGATAAATTTGGAGAAACTAAAAAAATCTCTGAGAATTTTCCAAGTTTGATTCTTAAACTATACGAAAAAGTTCAAGTCTGCAGATATGGAGAAAATTGGGAACAAAAAGCTGCTTACTATCAAGATATTTTTTCTAATTCAGGACTTCAAAATTTGAAACAATTACATGGGAAAGCTATTTCGTTTAATAACTGGCTCGATATTGATTCTTGCATCCAAACCTTGTTGGATTTTCAAAAAGATCATGAAAAACACCATATTTGCACAATATTTAAACATACAACTCCAAATGGCATAGCTGTTGATTATAATTCTCAATTAGAAGCTTGCAAACGCGCGTTTTCTACAGATCCTTTATCAGCATTTGGTGGAGTTTGGGGATTTAATCAGAAAATATCTAAAGATGTAGCAGAATATCTGGTTAATGAAAAGAAAGTTTTTATTGAAGTTCTTCTAGCACCTGATTTCGATGATGAAGCACTAGAGATATTTGAAAGTAAAAAAAATATTAGGATTGTTAAATTTGGTAATTTATTATCTAGAAGTCAAGAAATATATCAAGAACCCGAAATACGTGGTGTTTTAGGTGGTGCATTAATACAAGATTATGATTGGGGACCTTTAATCAAATCATGGGATCTAAAAACAAAACGCGATGTATCTGATCAAGAAAAAGAAGCACTTATATTTGCTTATCGAGTCAGTAAATGGGCAAAATCGAATTCTGCAGTGTTTGTAAAAGAATATAATACAGGAGTTTACACACTTGGTATAGGTGCGGGTCAACAAAGTCGAGTTCATGTTGTAAAATTAGCTGCTCAAAAAGCCAGAGAATTTAATCATGATTTAAATGACAGTGTAATGGGGACAGATTCATTTTTCCCATTCCCAGACGGGCTAAGTGCAGCTGCTGAAGTTGGCGCTAAAGCAATAATAAACCCAGGGGGATCTATTAGAGATGAACAAGTAATATCTAAAGCTGACGAATTAGGAATTTCTTTGATCTTTTGTGGAAAAAGGGTTTTCCGCCACTGATTTTTTAATTTTTATTTATTGATTTAAGAGAATAAATTAAGATATGAAAAAAGAAGTAGAAAAAAAATCGATAAATTGATTAATCAATTAATTTTTCAATTTCATTGATTTTTTTTAATACCTTTAGACCGTTACTTAAAAACTATCCAAATGTGGACAATTGGAGATCTGTAACGGAAGATCAGTAGCACTCCATATAGAAATGCCAGTGATTTTATATTAAAATTTCGAGTATTTAAAGCATTATAGCCGGGAGATTTAGTAGATTATATAAATTTTAAAATTAGCTTTTAACTTTCAATTTTTTTTTGGCACGAGATTGCCTTGAACGCATACATTAAAAATAGAACAATACAGCACAATATACTCAAAACTAAAACGATTCTTTGGGATTCTTTGAAAAAAAAAAAATCATCGCTCATTAGCCACAGCCTAAATAATTAACCGAATTGAAGAAATCGGAGAATTAGTCTATCAATTTCTCAATTTCGTTGATCTTCTTTAATACTTTAAGCCCTTTTTCAGTCAAATAAATGACTTTTTCATTCGCATCGTTAAGTTTGAATTTTATCAGACCAGTATCAAGAAGGCTTTTCTTGACTCTTAAATATGCATTATAATAAGAATCTGATGCTTCAAACTTTTCAAAGAATCTGGCTTGAACTGCTTCTTTATTATCAAAACTGTTCAAAACTGCTAAGGTTTCACTGAAACCCCTCTTCTTCATTAGTGTATAAAATTTGCTACCCATATTGTTTTACCTCAAAATTGTTAAATTTAATATAAAATAGGTAGTGAGTATTTTTATATTTTTTACATTTATGTTTATTATTACTGAATATCACAGAATTGAGGTAGTATAAGCTTTTTTATATATAAAACTTTTAAAATATAAGTTTGCATTTCTGGGTAAACGATTAATCCCGATAAATATAGGTTAAAATTATTGAAAAATAAACATGGAAAGAAAAAAAGTTAACGAATTAGATCATGCACATTAGATTCGTTAATGCCCGCAGTACTAACGCGACCAATTTTTATCTTATAGGCTTCCGAAATTCTTTTCGCACCGGCATAAATCAGCCCATTTTTTAAACCTTCTTCAAGTGAAGAAAGCACACCATGTAGAGGTCCCAGAAATGGCGTATAACCGCTAACACCTTCAGCTAATTTTTTAGAATCTTTAACATATCTGTCAAAAACAAATTCGCCAATGGCACGTGCTTCTTTAGAACCCATCCCTCGATAAATTTTCACTTTCCTCCCTTGTATATTGTCAAGAATACCTGGTGATTCGGTGCATCCTGCGAAGAAATGACCGCTCATAACCATATCAGCGCCTACTGCAAAGGCTTTAGTCAAATCTCCTGGAAATTTGAAACCTCCATCCGCGATCAAACTGATTTTTCCTGGTGCATAATCGTTAATTGCATCTGCCACTTGAGCAGTTGCGAAAAATGTTGGTGCCCCAACACCAGTTTGAATTGATGTAGTGCAGATACTTCCACTTCCCATTCCAACTTTAATTCCAATAAATTTATCTTCGGGAAATCCAGAGTTACAGATTAGGTCTTCAGCAGCTTCGTAAGTTCCAATGTTTCCAACGACAAATTTTGAATCTATAACCTCCATTATTTCCTTTGTGCCTTGAATATCATCCTTTTTATGGAATTCAGCCACATCAGTCATTAGAATATCAGCTAAATTAGCCGCTACTTTAAAAATTTCTAAATCTTTTGGATTTTTTGGTAAAAATGGGGAACAACCTAACCCACATAATAATCTGCCTTTCTTATCTTTTGATGCATAAGGATAATTTGGTTTTAAATCCTTTTTTGTTATCAAACCGGCTAAATGTCCATCAGAATCAACTAATGGGATTTTTTCCTTTCTGATTTCATATAACTTGGCAAGCCCTTCTTCTCTGGATACATTTGCAGGTAAACATATCGGATTTTTAGTCATTACATCTCCTACAATACCATTGTATTCACTGTCAAACGGAATATCTCTTTGCGTTATTATACCTATTACTTTATTTTTAGAATCTATTACAGGGAATCCACTAATCCCCCGATTTTTCATCATTTCTCTTACTTCTTTTAAGGTCATTCCAGGTGAAACAGTAGCTACATCTTCAATGATAAAATTTCTTGCTCTTTTTACCTTTTTAACCATCTTCAATTGTTTAGAATATGTACAATTTCTATGTAAAACCCCCAACCCCCCGAAAAGAGCCATGCTAATTGCCATCTCTTCTTCGGTTACAGTATCCATTGAAGCGGAGATAATGGGAGATTCAAAATGAAATGATCCAATATTTGATGATAGATCACATTCTGAAGGAGAAAAAGAAGTATAGCCTGGGAGCGTTAGAATATCGTTAAAAGTAAGAATCCATCCTCTATCAGAAAAGGATTTTTTTCGGAAATTTCCTTTATCTGCAAAGATTTTTTTTTGTGTTTTTTTAGTCTCCATATAAAAAGATGTAGATTCACAAAAATAAAATTTACTAATAATTGTAAAAAAAAATCTGCCAAAAAAAATTCTACTTGATAGTTTGAGATTCGATTTTCTTTAAAAATTGCGTAATATTATTTCCCATAATATTCGCTACTTCTTCCTTATTAAAACCAGATTCTATTAAGTAATTTCCAATATTATGAATATCTTTTTCGAATCTATAACCCATCATAGCATCTGGAAGACCATTTGCATCAGTGCCTATTGCAATATTACGAGAACTGGCCAAATTTTTTAAATATTTTGCATGCTCAACAAAAGCTTGCAAATCTTTCATACCTTTCCCTTTAAAATAAAATGGCCATAATCCAATCAATCCGTCTTTTTCGATAACTGCTTTAATTTCGTTATCAGTAAGATATCGTGAAAAATCTTGTATTGCACGAACTCCCGTATGCGACACTAAAATTGGTTTATTTGAAATTTTAACAGCATCAAAAAGTGTTTCGCTGCTTCCATGAGCAAGATCGATTACCATAGATAGCCGGTTCATTTCTCTAATTACATCCAGCCCAAACTCTGTTAATCCACCTTGTTTTTCTTCGATTTCTTTTATTTTACTACTAATAACCATGGATAAAACATCAGTGTTTATTTTTCCAATGCAATTATCTGAAAAATGAACAAGACATAATCCTCTGACACCCATATCATATATTTCTTGAAGTCTTTCAATTTTATTTTCAAGGAAATCAGCACCTTCAATAGCTAAAAGACAAACAGGTTTCTTTTCTTGAATCCCTTGACTAATTGAATTGAAATTATCATACAAAATACAGTTGGAATTATAGATCTCTTTAACTAGCTTTTTAATTTGATTTTTTAGACCACTATAATTACTCTTGAAGGAATAAAATTTTAAAAGAGCGGGATCTCCGACACCGTTAATAAATGCAAAATCTAAACCAATTTTTTTCATATCTTTTAAAGAAAATGCTGGAAGGAGTGTTTTTCGATGTTTAAATTTATACAATATTCGTATGGGAAATGGAATCATTCTTGACGAATGCAAATGAATATCAGCAATCATAGTTATTCTCCTAAATTAATCTCCTAAATTTTGACTATAATCTAAATTTTCTTATTATTTTATTTCATTTTTATGTAAAAATTTCTTCAAATTGGCACTGTTCAAGAAAATTTGTGACCTCCATTTCTTGATTCGAAAAAGGGTATGATCCCAAGAACCGTTGAGTTCGACTATTTTTCCCCACTTTCATTGTTTGAATATAACCATAAGCAAAAAAACAAATGCAAAACAA
>JAUWMK010000262.1 GCA_030613185.1 Promethearchaeum sp. | reverse complement strand
ATTGATTTAACTCAAAAAAATGGAGTGTACTATTTTTTAAACCTTGATTCCCCTCGAGAGCCCTCACCTTTTAGGTCCCTATACAGGGACTTAAACTAGAATCAAACCCGTTATATGGGAAAAACTGGTTATTTTTAAAATCCAAACAAATCCCCATATATTGTTGAAATAGAACACCTAAGGATTCTTTATAGTAATTCAAATTTCTACCTATGGAGGGAACATTATATCCTCTATCTTTTGAAAAGGCATAATTTTCAAAAAAATTTAAAAAGAATGACAAGAATGGGATAATATTTTTCGGCTATTTAATATGATCCGCCTTCCTTCTTTACATATTCAATGTCAAATCAAGCAGCGTTTCATAATTTAGGATTAAATGCTCATTTACAACGTGCTATCCATGAAGCAGGATATGTGGATCCGACTCCAATTCAATCCCAAACAATTCCACCCATTTTAGAAGGGAGGGACCTCGTAGGTTGTGCGCAAACAGGTACGGGAAAGACTGCCGCATTTGCCCTTCCCATTTTACAATTATTATCTACTAATTCTAAAGGAAAATATCATCCAAAATCAAAACTCAATTCCCGCCCTAAAAAAAACATTCGTGTCTTAGTATTATCACCAACACGGGAATTGGCAATACAAATAGGAGATTTCTTCAGTAAATATGGTCAATTTAATACAAAGGTCACTAACACAGTAATTTTTGGGGGAGTGTCCCAGAATAAACAGGTTACTACCCTCAAATCTGGGGTTGATATTCTCATTGCTACACCCGGACGCCTTTTAGATTTAATCGGGCAAGGTTTTATTTCTCTTCGTCACATTGAAATATTAGTTTTTGATGAAGCGGACCGTATGCTGGATATGGGCTTTATCCATGATGTCCGAAGGATTATGAAAAATATTTCAAGTCTACACCAAACCATGTTATTTTCTGCTACAATGCCGAAAGAAATAGTTAAATTAGCGAAAGATTTTCTTAATAACCCAGTGAATGTCTCGGTGACTCCAAATCAACCAACTGTCGAAAAAATCGGCCAAACCGTGTATTTCGTGGCAAAAAACGAAAAACAATCTTTATTATTATCCATCGTAAAAAATCCGAAAGTGTCTCGAGCCTTAGTTTTTTCCCGAACGAAACACGGGGCCAACAAAATTGTTAAAAAATTGATGCAAGCAGGAGTAGAAGCAGAGCCAATCCACGGAAATAAATCACAAAACGCTCGTCAAAAAGCATTGAAAAATTTTCGAGATGGAAATACGCGCATCCTCGTTGCAACCGATATTGCAGCGCGTGGGATTGATGTACTGAATATTTCTCATGTTATTCAATTTGACTTGCCCAATGTTTCGGAAACGTATGTACACCGCATTGGACGAACGGGACGTGCAGGAGCAGGCGGCATTGCAATTACTTTTTGTGATTTTGAAGAACTTCCTTTACTCCGGGATATTGAAAAATTGATTCAGATGAAAATCTCAGACGCCCGGAATTCGAGCAAGGGTAACAAAAAATTATTACATTCAATGCCACAGATTAATCGATCCAAACCAGTGAAATCAGAAAAAATGATGAATCAATCGAGTCGGAAGAATCAATTAAAAAAGGTGAATCCATCATTAGAGTGCAGACAATGTTCTCGGCTGTTTGGTTCTCAAATGGCTATGCTTCAACATATCAAAGCCAAACATAATTCTGTTTCTTAATTAATTTTAAGATTTAGTCTTTTAAAAAAAATATTATTTCATCTTGGAAAAATTGATGATAAAATCTGTTGTACGTTAATCTACCGGATAATTGTAAAGGGAAATACGGTAAATACATTTCTGTAAATATTTATAAAGGAAAATGAAGGTTTGTCGGACTTGAGTCCGACTTGAAGACCGACTTCCCTCGAGAGCCGCTCTTAAAGTTTAACTATTGTTTAACCCTTAAATACCAAATATTTTAGCTGATTTTTTAACACTTATTTAGTTTAACCATAGTTAACCTAAACCTTAATAGCGGGTAAATTTGGCAAAAAAGAAACCTTGAGTATGATGTTTAGCAGGAAAAATTCGCCCCAATCCAATAATTCTTTTTTCTTGAGTGGAAATCAATGTTTTTAGAGATTCATTGATAAAATATGGCGGAGAAATACCTTTAATTAAAGGTTGAGGGGTCAAATCTTGAAACCAAGGCTTGTTAATTAGTTTATTTATCTGATATTCCCCTTCCTCGGGATATAAACTGCAAGTTGCATAGACCAAGGTCGTTCCCATTTGTAT
Organism: Promethearchaeum sp.; assembly: GCA_030613185.1. Classification (GTDB taxonomy): domain Archaea; phylum Asgardarchaeota; class Lokiarchaeia; order Sigyniarchaeales; family Promethearchaeaceae; genus Promethearchaeum. The sequence continues at coordinate 4,480 of JAUWMK010000262.1, read as the reverse complement.
ATAATTTTTAAGCTGTTTCAAGATTTTTTCTTGAATAATGACATTTTTTAGCAAAATGTGTTTATTTTGGTGCCACTTCATCTCAGGATCATTTAAAAAAGTACCTGATCCCGAACATGGAGCATCTAACAGAATTTTATCAAACATTTGTCGCTCAGAATTAACTCCAACTCGCAAAGGTAATTTAGCTCCATCCCATTGGATGAAGTGGGTGTTTTTTGTATTCAATTTATCCAGTAATTTTTTAGTTTTTTTAAGACGGTCTCGGTGGATATCCCCGCTGATGATTACGCTTTGAAAGAAGGTCAATTCTTGGATTAATCTTGTTTTCATCCCTGGGGCGGCAGCAACATCAAGAATTAGTTCCAAAGGTTGCGGATCGATTAATAAACATGCTATAACTGCGGATTTATCTTGAAAAATTATTTTATTTGATTGATATAATTGAGATTTTGAGACAAGATTGCGTTGATCCATTGGAATATGAATTAGAAAGGGGATATCAGAATCAGTTTTAGTCTTAATCCCATTTTGATGCATATATTGAAGACATTTATCTCTGGTTAAAGTAACCAATTTTTCATCATTTCCTTTGTCGAGAACTATTCTGAGCGTGATAAAATTTTGATCCTTAAAGGGATTCATTGCTTTAGCATTGGCTTGTATTTTTTGTTCCGACATGACTGGGATTAAGTGTTCCACAAAAAAAGAAGGAACTGCTTGAGATATGCTTATTTTTTCTGATAAGGATTTATTTTTAAGGGCTATTTCCCAAGAAAAATGGCTAAATTTCTCTAAGAATTGGAATAAGAGGGAAGTCCAAACTGGGATTGTATGATCAGGGAATGTTGCCTGGAGATCATCAAATTCTTTTTGAAGATATTTATGTGACACGTGCTTCCAATGCATGCAATATACACAATAGTACAATTCGGACCGCTGTAAAGCTGTTATTGAACCCAAATTCAAAGCACGTAAGGTTTTTTGAGTAGCAAATTGAATTTTACTAAACCATCTTATGATTTCTCGTAAATCCTTTAAAATCACTGAATAGATTTTCTGAGGGATAAAATGTTTATCATCCCGATTATGTAGCCTAGATTCTAATGAATAATTGGAGTATTCCAAATAATCCGTGAGAATTTCGAGACATTTTTTTAACGCGTAAGGTTCCACTATTATTTATATAGGAACACTCTCCTATTCATATAATTATCGAAATATAATTTTTATACTCCCATCGATTCCCCCTCAGAGCCGCCAAAATCGTCAAATTTAAAGGTAATTCAGAAAAATCCATGTATCTATCCCAATTATATAAAGATAATCTATGCCCTCCTTGCCAAATATGATACCCAATCGTAATTGGGGTTCATTTTCCCTCGAAAGCCGCCTTTTAAGTCCGACTTAAGTCGGATATTTTTATATTGGTTTGAGAAAGTTTAAATATTTTGACTATTTTACTATATTGTATTAAAAGTCAAAATTCTATGATTTGCCTTGCAAAGGGAAAATCTATGAATTTTGATTTTCAAATAAGGATGCAAATAATGGACGAACTCAAAAAGTATCAAAATTATGGAAAAGCAAGTGGATTTTTCTTCATTCTTGCAATAATTGCCGGCGTCACTGGAATGATTTTTTTCCAAGGACTTGAGACCTTAGAATCCGATTTAACGGTGTTTTCGACTTATACAACTCGGAACTTGATTGGGATAATATGTATTCTTGTTATGGCATTTGCTTGCTTGAATATTGCAATCCCATTATATCCTGTATTCAAAAGATATAATGAACCAATGGCGCTTTCCTCGGTTGGATTTCGAATCATTGAAACTATGGGTCATTTTATTGTTGTATTATGTTTTATTGCCTTTTTGGCTTTAAGTGATGGATTTGTCAATGCGGGTACTCCGGATATTTCATTTTATACTATGTTAAATGAAGTAATCTATAAGATTTATGAGAATACTGGCATTATAACTACAATGTTTTTCAGCCTTGGATTTTTAATGTATTCGATACTCTTTTACAAAACTAGATTGATCCCCAGATGGCTTTCTACTATTGGGATTGTTGGCTCTATTGTATCGTTTTTGGGGCAAGTCTTGAAATTTTTTAGTATTGGAAATGATTTTAGTATTGTATTCGAACTACTCACTATTATTTTTGAACTGATTGTAGGATTTTGGTTGATTTTCAAAGGTTTTGATGAAGAAAAACTAAAATTGTTGATTTCTTAATTCATTATAACTAGTTACAATTAGTTTTTTTTTTTTTTATGAAATCCTGGTGTTGTGTAAAATATGAAAAAAGACAGACGCAAAATGATATTACTTGCTGCTGAAGAATGTTTCGCAAAATATGGTTATAAGAAAACGACATTAGAAGATATTGGAAAGGTTGTTGGTATTAGTAAGCCAGCAATATATTATTATTTTAAAAGTAAAGCAGAAATATACATAACAGTTGTCACAAACAAATATAATAATCTCATTTACGAATTAAACGAAGAAGTTGGTTCATGGACTGTTTGTGAAGATAAAATCCATGGTTACTTTGAGAAAAGATTAGATTGGCTCTATAAGCAATCTAATATTTTGAATCAAGTAACACAAGATGAATTGAGATTTTTTGATGAATATGCAAGTGATACGGTTGCTAATATCAATAAGAAAGAAAGAAAATTATTCACAAATATTTTAAAAAAATGTATCGAAGATAAAGTGTTTCAAGATTTTGATGTTGAGCGTATATCTTCATATATTTTTATATTAGCCGATGGAATATTTAATGACCACCGTGCAAGTGACAATGTGAATGCCATAGCACAAGATGAAATAGATAATATCAAAAAAGAAGTATCAAATGCTTTAGATATCTTCCTTAATGGTTTGAAAAACTAATAACATCTACGATTTTTTAAGGAATTATCTCTCATTGTCTATCTCAGCAGCCCTTTTTCGTGAATTTCCGTTATGATTGAAGGTAATGGACTATTTTGTAACCTATTAGCCTATCCACAAATCTACCCGAATCATCTCAATTATTCCCCTTAGGATTGTTTCGATAAAAATATTGAGAAATTAAAGTAATTAATCCAAGATGTAAATATTGGGATCATATTAATAGATGAATCCGGAATGATTGAATTTCAAGGATTAAATAATGATATAGATTTATTAATTGCGAGTTTTGAAGATTGGGAAAAAATCTGATTATTGCTAAATGTGGACAATAATTATTTTTGTCAAATCATACTTCAACGAAAGTGCTTTAATATACGATAACTTGAAAATCGGAACAAGATGATATTCTATGATATTAGTATATTCTATTATTTGCATTTACATAGCCATAATCAAAACTGTGCAAGTGAATGCATATAAATACACATAGTTTTAAAACCCAGAATTATATATAATAATGTTAAGGTAATAACTGATGGAAAAATATATCATTGAATCCAAGAATGAACGCTTAACTCGAAGAATTTCAAAATTTCTTAGAGATTGGGAACATTTTCAATATTTAATTAAAAAAGGACATCATCCTTTGGATATCACTGATAGTTTAACACACAACATGTTTCAATCTATTCGTATTGGACTTGAAAACAAGTATCCTGATGCATCGAAACAAGAAATACATGAAAAAATGAAGAAATTAATAGAAAATGATCATAATTTAAAAAAAATGAGGAGAAGAACATCAAATGGCAGAAATTGAAAATATTCTCTCCAGATTAGAGAAAATTATATCAGAAATTCAGCTAGATTATGTTATTATCGGAGGATTAGCAGCAATTATTAGAGGAAGAGCTCGAACGACAACCGATATTGATCTAATTCTTGAAAATAATCCAGAAAAAATTTCAAAATTCCTTGAAAAATTAGAAAATAATAATTTTGATGTACTTCATGAGCAAGTTCAAATGGCATTTAAAGAAAGCACAAATGCATCAATTTTTGATAAATTATCAGTAATGCGGTTGGATATTAAAATAGCAAAGAAGCCGATCGATATAGAAGCACTTAATACAGGAGTCATAGAACATTATAATCAAATGAATCTTAAAATAGCTTCAGTGGAATATATACTACTTGGTAAAGTATGGTTTTTAGGCGATATTTCTGATATTCCGGATTCCGAATTACTCGAATATAACGATATTATTGATTTTCTTAATGTTTTTACCAATAATAAGGACTCTTGTGATCTGAATTGGTTAAAAAAAAAAGTTTCTTTGATGAAATTATCTTCTACATTAGATAGACTATTAGATTTTTCAAAGAAATTAGCATTTTGATTAATTTTTGATTAATTTTTAATTAATTTTTAATTCTTAAGTTTACAAGATAAAAGTTGAATTAAAGATTTTGCACTCCTAAAATCCCCTCATTGCTTAAAAAGAGTGTTTCAAGAGAAAAAGTAGGGAGGGCAAAATACTTAAAAAGTAATAAGACGCTTTAAACCCAAG
>JAUWMK010000289.1 GCA_030613185.1 Promethearchaeum sp. | reverse complement strand
ATGAGGGGATTTTAGGAGTGCAAAATCTTTAATTCAACTTTTATCTTGTAAACTTAAGAACTAAAAAAAATGATTTTTATGAATCAAAAAAAAAAATTCCTCGGAATAGAAAGTTCACTTAATCTTTTTGATTTTGAAATTAAAGGTGTTAAAATTTGGCAATATCTAAGAAATTCGATATTCCTGAAAATTTACCAAGAATCTGGACAAATTGGGGTAGCACAAGACGATATTGATAGAACACTTCTTGGAAGTATTAAAAAAGGAATGCAAGCAATATTTAAAGTCATTTCTAATAAAGATGCACTCATTGGAAAAAAAAGAAAAATTGATCTATTAATTTTCAATCATCCTAGACGAAAACTTCTCAACGGAGAATATTGGGCAATTTTTACTGATTTTTTATTACATGATCTCAAAGTTGATTACCAAATAATTGAAAAATTATATGAAAAAAGAAAACCTCCACAAAATAGAAACACTAAATTTATCGATTTATTAATACTTTTAGCTTATATTTATAGAAAATTAACTAAAATTGAATTAAATAAAAGCGAAATTAGACAATTACAAGAATTAGAAAAAAAATTAGAAGAAGAGTTTCAAACGACCTTAAATCTAATCAATCAAGTAAAAGAAATACTCATCATGCGTAAAACATATTTTTATGTATATAAGAAAATAATGGATAGATATAAACCAAAAGTTATCATTGAAGTTGTTTCCTATGAAATAAAAAATATGATATTAAATGAGTTTTGTAAAAAAAATGATACCGTTACTATTGAGTTGCAACACGGAATTATTGGTGATTTTGATTTAGCTTATGAATACCCTAAAAAAATGGAAATTGATGTATTTCCTGACTATTTTTTTTCATTTGGAAAATATTGGGAAAAAACAACACAATTTCCAATATCTGATGAAAATATTAAAACAGTGGGATTTCCATATTTTGAAAATGAATGTAAAAAATATCAAAATTATAAAAAAACTAGCAAAATACTATTTATATCTCAAGGTCCTATTGGGAAAGAATTAAGCAAATTTGCATGCGATTTTGCTAATCTTACAAAAGAAGAAATAGTGTATAAACTTCATCCTGGTGAATATAAAAGGTGGAAAAAAGATTATTATTATTTAAATGAGAGTCCTAATATCAAAGTTATTGATCATGATAGAATTCCTATATATCAATTATTTGCAGAATCGAAAACGGTAATTGGTGTTTACTCCTTAGCATTATTTGAAAGTTTGATGTTTAAATCAGATTTATTTATTGTGAAATTAACTGGATATGAAGTTTTTGAACAATTAATTAAACAAGCTTATGCAACCCTTATTTCAACTCCAGAAGAGCTTTTGCAAAAATTAATGGAATCTAAGGATTATAATCATGAAACATTTGAAGTTGATTACTTCTTTAAAAAAAAATCGATTAAAAATCAACAAAGAGAATTATTACAAATCCTATCTAATTATAATGCTAGAAAAAAATGATTTCAAGGAAAGATTAATGTAAGTTTGGAGAACCCACTTAAATTTAAATTTACTGAGAAAAATGAAATTTGAATCGTTCATAATATTCTTTTAATTGACGAGCAAGCTCCTGAACTTTGGAAAGAATATCAATTGGAGAATAAAAGTTATGCAAATAAAAAATCAAATGATAATAAGACCTTAATTTTAACTTTTTGGATTTAAATGCCATAAAAATGATTTTTTTTGCCCATTCCTTATTTTGGCTTGCATTAAATAATTCAAAAATCTTGTAACAGAAAAATATATAAACATCAGAGTCTTTGGAGACTTTTTCCTTATATTTATTCCAAATATAAAAATATGTTTTGATTTTTGTAATTGGTTTTTTTATAGCAGTTCTAAAAGTTATACTATCAGATTCGAAGTAATGTTTTAATAAAATCTTGTTAACATACTCAAATTTATAATATTGAGAGATTCGTATCCACATTTCATAATCTTGAGCTCCACCTATTCGTAAAACCTCGCTCTCATCGAAAATACCTGTTTTGGTAAAAATTTCACGTTTAATTAACGGATATGTGCCTATGGTTCCCATAGTCATCAATTTTCTGAACACATTTCCTTTGTATTTTGGGTATATTTTTCGTTTGTATCGTGGAGTAATAAATTCCATACCTGCATAAACTACTCCAATATTTTTATTTGTATTTTTAAGCTTTTTCCAAAGAATTTTTAATGTTTCAGGATACCATTCATCATCTGAGTCTAAAAAGGAAATATATTTCCCTTGCGCTTGTTCAATTCCTCGATTTCGAGTATAATTTGGGCCTTTATTTTCAATATTTATTAATAATTGTAATCGGGATTCTTTTTTCATCAATTCTTTAACGAGTGGAACTGTTTTATCTTTAGAACAATCGTCAACGACTATAATTTCAATATTAGAATAAGTTTGGTTAATCACACTTTCTAGTGCACGCAAAATTGTGTGTTCTCGATTAAAAGAGGGGATAATAACCGAGATTAAATCTTTTTCTCCCATTAGGCTCATCTATTTTATTAATTAAAAGACACACAGAATTTAATTTTTACTTCATCTATCTTAATCAATCATATAAATGAAGGTTGATCAAAAAGCTTTATATTTACAAAAAAGATTATCTAAAAAATTACAACACTATTAAAGAGTCCATCCATCATCGACAATTAAATTTTGACCATTTATATATTTTGATCCATCTGATAACAGAAATATTAATGATCCTACAATATCTTGAGGATCTAGCATTCCTTTAGAGCATCCATAGAAATTGTATTTTTTAATAAATTCTTGGGGTTGTCCTGATAAAATACCTCCAGGACTAATACAGTTGAAACGAACATTGGTATTTTTAAAATATTTTGAAAGATATTTTGTTAAATGAATAATTCCAGATTTAATTGGGGCGTATTCAACTGGCATGGTCATTGTCCGATTATTAATTGCGATTCCATCATAAACATCAAATTTTGGTGCAATTACACCATAGATCGAAGAAATATTAATAATATTCCCAAATCCTTGTTGTCTGAAGAATATTCCGAATTGTTGAGAACATAAGAAATAGCCCCCCAAATGCATATCTATGTTTTCACAAAAATCCTTAAATGAAACATCTTCAAATGTATTTCCCCAATTTTGATTTCTGGGATAAGATGTATTTACAAATGCATTAATTTTTCCAAATTTTTTCTGAGTAAATTTGATTAATTTTTGTATCGATGATTCAGATGTGATATCGAGGTAATGGAAATCTAAAATTGCATTAGGATATTCTGTCAATATATTCTTTTTAAAATCATTTCCAGTAGATTCATTAATATCGGCAATAATTACAGAACCCTTTGCATCAATTACACCTTTAACAAAATTTTTTCCAAGTAATCCAAGTCCACCTGCAATAATTATTATTTTATCTTTTAACATTATTCATTTCCCTATTTTTTTTATTGTATTGAATTAAAAATTCCGCCAAACGCAAATCCCATTCTTCATCAATATCAATGGAGCGTTCTTTTGGCATAATTAATATTTTGGTATTTTGGTTAAATTGAGGATTATCACTAAACAAGATTTCATGTTTAAATACATTAAAACCATCATTCATTTCATATACTTTTGGTGCATCTCTTCTATCATGAAATTTTGTATCAAGTTGTTTCACTTTTTTAACGAGATTCCCTTGAATTTCAACCATATTATAATATGGATTCTTTATAGCAGGAGTCACACTAAAAACATTTGGAGCATCATTATCAACTAAAATTCTGATTGCTTCATCCATATCATCAGTATTTTTAAAAGGGGTAGCAACACCTAAATCAACTATAACATCATATTGTTTTCCTCTATAATCTTCCATCCATTTACAAGCATGTTTAATTACTTCTAAACGTGATACTTTTCCTGAGGCGAGTTCTTTAGGTCTTTTAAATCGAATTTTAAAACCATAATTCTTGACTACATCCATAATTTCTTCAGAATCTGTTGAAATAATGTAATCATCGACTAATTTACTTTGTTTTATTAGATCTAAAGAATATCCGATTATTGGCTTTCCATCTAATAATCGAATATTTTTAAGTTTCACACCTTGTGATCCCCCTCTAGCACACACAGTTACTAATACATTTTGATTTTTGTACATTTACTTTTCCTTAAATCAAATTAAATATTGAAATTGCTTCTTTTAAAGTAGTTAATTTATTTGTTTTAACTTTTCCCAAAAATTCTTCTAATTCACATATATATGAATTGTTAAAATTGAATAAATTTTCATCTTGAATTACCTGTCCTTCAAATTCAAGTTTTTTAGATATGAAATTAACATTCAATAATAACTCGTTTTCTCCAATTATTTGAATACCCCGATCTAATTTTCTTATATAATCTAATTCAACATCAACAATAAAATTGGGAAATTTATACAACGCTTTAAAAATATCTGGAGAATTAATTTCCAAAGAACTTATTTTTGAACTCCATTTATAGATAATTTCATCGGGATATCCAAATAACCAGATCATATAATCTAACTCATGCGATAAATCAAGATCAACACCCCCACCCTTTTCTCGAGAAGCACTATATGAATTTCGATAATCGGTATCTTTTCTCCAATCAGGAAGAAATTGACCCACATAAATTTTAACGATTCTGAAATTTTTCATATTTTTTAAATTATCTTTAATAAATTGTAGGATTTTCAGAAATCTCATATTGTAAGCAACTTTAATACATAAATCATGCTTTAATACTAATTCTTCAATTTTTTTTGCATGCTCTTCATCAATTTCAACAGGTTTTTCTATAAGAAAGTTTTTACAACCTTGATTTTCTACAACCGAAACAATATTATCATAATGCAAATATGTTGGAGTTGCAATAATTGTATGTGAAAAATGGATTTTCTCATCCAATTTCTGTAAAAAAGTAATCCCATTAGTATTATCTGGATAAGATGTTAACACATACGGTTTAATTCCAATAGAGATTAAATTTTTTGCGTGACGTTTGCCGATTGAGCCATATCCAATAACTAATACCTTTAAGGTCATATTATCAATTAAATTAAAAATGAAATTAATTAAAAGTTAATTGTAAGTACCGTTTTTCAGGTTTTTTTTTTATAGTGAAAGTGACCTAAATTGCTGGATGAAACTCTGATTTAGGAATTCTCCTTAATATAATCAAAAAATTGCTTTGGATTAATAACATTTTTCACAAAGACAAAATCATCTTTTGTAAAAATCTTGAATATCAAAATTATGAAAATATAAAATATCAAAACACAAAAAGTAGCAATAAATATAATCAATAATTCAAACGCAATTAATTGGGTTATTAGAAGAGAAATTACAGCGAATAATAAATTAGTGATCACTAAGATGAAAACCTTTTTTGTAGGAGCTCCAAATCCAAATTCTTTATGAATGACATATCTTCCAATAGGAATTGATATAAAATAACCCAAATATGGTCCTATCGCTAATCCAATTAATCCTAATATTGGAATTAGAAAGATCCAAGATAGAATTGTTGTCAATAGCCCAAATAAAGAAAAAAACAGATAAAGTTTATTTTTATTTGAGGCTAATATAATTGAACCATATGGGCTCCACATACCCCAATCAAATATAACAAAAATAGAGAATAAAAACAAATTTTTTCCATGTATATAATAATAATCTCCAAAAATGAGTTGGATACATATTGGTGCAGCAATAAATGCAATAATAGTGAAAATTCCCCAAACTATTACCATATATCTTTCATACATTTGAACTTGAGTTTTTAATTCATTAATTTTTTTTTCTGCAATTAATGCAGAAAAACTAGGTAAAAAGAGTGTGCTTAAAGATTGTTGAATTATAATGAGAATTAAAGTGATATTTCTTATTACATAATAAACACCTAAAATTTCTTGATCATAATTTTGTATAAAAATGAATGGACCTAAATTTGAAGTTGAAATAGATATTAATCCCGGAATAATTAAAGGAAAAGCTATTGATAGATATTCTAAAAATACTGATTTTGAAGGTGATACGAGTCGGTAGTCTTTAATATATTTCAAATAAAGCAAAACCATAAAAAAACATCCGATAGTTGTACTTAAATTATAAAATATGAAATTACCGTTGATTACAGCTAT
>JAUWMK010000037.1 GCA_030613185.1 Promethearchaeum sp. | reverse complement strand
TGAAAATTCAAAGTGTTATTTTCAGGTTATCCTATATAATGCCTCGCAGTTAACACAATATCTTGATTACCTGAATCTGCTGTTAGAAAATCAATATAACTGTATGATATCGAATCTGTAATGAAGGATACTGACGTAAGAAGGAAAAGTGAGACAAAAACACCTAAAATCCCTAATATATTCCTTGTTTTCTTTCGAAAAAGATCTTTAAAAGCATAAGTCCAAAGAAATCCATTGATTCCTTTCAATTCTTAAGCCTCAAGCACATTTTTCAATTTTTCCAGATATAAAACTCCACTCTTAATTTTTCCTGGAATTTCTTCTTTTTCAATCAGCTCAGATACAACATCATCAAAATACATTGGAAGGTTTGTTAAAATCTCTTGATCAATAAAATCTTTAATTTTTGCAATTCGAACTTCATAAATATCTTGAGATTTCTCAGATCTAATAAATTCCAATATTTTTCTTTCGCATCTTTCTTTATATTCCGCTTGAAGAGATAATCTAGCTTCTCTCATTTCTTCTGTTTCTTTCAAGCCACTTACTTCTAATCCTTTTACAATTTTTCCATCTATTATATGTATAATTCGAGAACAGTATTCTGAGACCGCTGCGTCATGCGTAGCCGCGATGAAAGTGGCACCTTTCCTATTTAAATCGCGCAGTAAATTAAGGATTTCAACTCCAGTTTTTGAGTCTAAATCTCCAGTAGGTTCATCCAATAATACAATCGATGGATCGTTAGCGAATGATCTCGCAATTGCGACCCTTTGTTGTTCTCCCCCGCTTAATTCAGAAGGAGTGTGATGAGACCGTTCTTCTAATTTTACTAATTTCAATAGTTCCAAAGCTTTTCGTTTTCGAGCCCTTTTAGAAAGAGTTCCTTGAAAATGCAAAGGTATCATTACATTTTCTAATGCAGTAAGTAGCGGAAGAAGATTATAAAATTGAAATACATAGCCTATATTGTCTCTACGGAGATCGGCCAATTGATTTTCATTAAGTTGGGACATATCTTGCCCGCTAAGAAAAATTTTTCCTCTTGTTGGATAATCTAGACCCCCTATAAGATTTAGTAAAGTTGTTTTGCCACAACCGCTTGGACCCATTAATCCAACGAATTCTCCAGGCTTTATTTTGAGATCAATACCTCTTAATGCGGAAACTGCAGTAGTTCCCAAGAGATATGTCTTGTGAACGCCTTCAACTAAGATTTTGTATTTTGTATCAATTTTCCCAATATTTTCATCAATTTTTTTGGGTCGACGAAGCACCATACTATTTTCAAGATTTTTAAAATTATAAATTCATTTGTATTTTTGCATTGATGCAAAATACGAAGGATTTTTACTTTGATGAGTTTTCTAACAATTTTAAAGCATGAATCATTAATTTGTCAAATATTTATTAAGCTCCATTTCCATATTCATAAATTTTGAGCCATCTTCGGAAATTATTGTTTCTAAAAGCTTAACCTTGAGATTTTTAAGATGTAATTGCTTTTCTAATTTAAATTCTTTATCATCTACCTCATTAAGATAAGCATACATCTTTTTAGCTTTTTTAGCATCGAAAATTTCGGCTTTTCCCTTAGTTTCTTTATATTTTTCGATTATAGTAGTTATTTTTTCTTTAGCTTCAGGAATCCATTTAACAAATGGTGATATATTTCCAGTAGTGTGAAAAGTAGGAATGTAATCTTCATATTTAGTTAAGAACGAATCAAAGAGGTTATCAAAATCTTCCTTTATATTTCCTGCTTCAACTTCAGGAGCCGTAAACAATGTGAGGGTCAAATTCTTCCTAGAAATTGATGTAATTTTTAAATTACCACCTTGAACACGAAAACTAGAAAGGTTCTGGACATTTATTTCTTGAGAAAACTTTTGAAGCGCATTTAAAAACATTCCTATTAGTTCAATATCGAATTGTTCATTTTTTGATGAGTTTAAAGCCTTATCTAATGATCCTGGTTCTGTTTCAATGGTAAGAAGTGTTTTACCATGCATATCACTAATTATTAGCCCATGAAGATATTTAGCAATTGAATCAACATCGGCTGTTTCAGCTGTTGGTTGAATGGCTTTAGAATCGATGTTCTCAAATGTTCTTAAAATTTTTTTATAGAATATCTCTCCTTTTTCTAACAAGTATACAAGTTTTTCTTTTTCCACATCTTGTATATTTAGTAATTCTGCTTCTACATATGGATGGATTAAGGATTCTAAAGTTGATTTTTCAACTTTTAGATGATCTTCTAGTTTATTTAAACTCATTACTTTTTTTTCATTCAAAATGTGAAAAAGTGATGTGTTCAGTTTTACCAAATCAAAATCGATTTTATTTTCCCATTCCAATCCGGATTTTTTAAAAATTTCAACAAAACATTCAATTGTTGAAGGTAAATAACTTACTTTTATGGAAGTATAGAATATATTAATATTTTTATCTTTTAGGGCTTTTTTAATTTTCTCAAGCTGTTTAGTGTCAATAAGATCGATTTTATGTATTAAAAAGAAGAGAAGACTTTTAGGGGCTTGCCTAGTTTCAACTTTTAGGGCAAGATTAATCTTGTCCTCTAATATCTTTGGCGCAAAACGGGCATCCAGAACGTTTATTATTAGATCACTTTCATTAAAAACTTCTGTATTCTCTTCAAACCATCTGTCATTTTCTTGGCCAGCAAGATCAAATACTCCGATATCATTCATTAATAGATTATAAGAATAGTTTTCTACTCCGAAAGTTGCTTCCAAAGGATTTTCTAATAATTTAATCACTGAGTCTCCTTCAAAAATCCATTTACGCAGAGTAGATTTCCCTACTTCTTGAGGTCCAACAAGAACTACTTTTTTTGACAATTTTATATCCTCATTAAATTAATAATTTAGATAAGTAATTTCGAACGAAAAAGAGTATCTATAAAAAAATTTTTTTGAAAACTTTATTTTAATTATTTGTGACAATTTGGATTATAACGTTTGAAATTATTACTTTTTGCTTTTTTATTATTGCAATTATATTAACTTTGAAGAATAAATCTTATCGTTCCTTATCAACAATAATTGCTGGTGCAATTTTTGGAGTTATTCTAGAATATGTAAATATTTTCTTAACTGAAGGATATAAATACAGTCAAGATTTCATTTTTCAAGTTGGAATGGAGCCATTTAATGTTCCAATTATGATCGGGTTAGCATGGGGATTACTACTTGAATCATCTCACAAAATTAGTGAAAGTTTTCATTTTCCCATTATTTTGCGAACAATATTTGAAGCAACATTTGTGGTATCTGTAGATTTATTTTCAGATATAATCGCAGTTCGTTTAGATGGTGGATTTTGGATTTGGGCCGGTCATCCTGCAGTTTTAACCATTACAAACACAGATTTTATGGGAATTTCTTACGGTAATTTCGTTGGGTGGTATTTTGTTGTGTTTTTAAGCTCTTTGATACTTCATCTTTTTGATGCAAAATATAAACAATCAAAATTAACCGTCCTCATAATTCGGACCGTAGTTTGTATAATTGGGGCAGAAATTTTATTGTTGTTGGTTCTTTACTTGGCTATGCAGCTTTCAAATTGGGTGTGGTTGCTCTTTTTAATCATATATGTCGGATCGATCATCGTCCTTATTATTTATTCTGTAAAGAACAAAATTCTCCCGATAAAGCGAATTCCAAATTATTTTCCATTAGTTTATTTCATCTTTTTATATCTTTACAATGTTTTCGCTATGATATATTTGGGTTTGGCTGTGCAAATTCCTCTCTACTTTGGTTTGATTTTGATATATACTATGTTTGTAAGTGTTTTTCTTATCAAATTAACTTGGTTAAAGGAGATTCCACAAAATAATCCAATAGAAAATTAATTAAAATTATATAATATATTATATTTTTTCATTTTTATTTGATAACTTCTTAAAATAACTTGAATAAGTATGAATGAATCGTTCAAATGGTTCAAAATTCAAGAAATTAAAAAATATATTTATGTTATCAAAGAGCGTCTCGATTTAATCGACCCGAGGTTTTTAACCGAGTTTACGAATATGTTTTTAGTTCTTGGTTCAAATAAAGCATTATTAATGGATACTGGAAGTGGTTTATATCCTATCAAACCTGTTGTTGATAAGATTATTGAAGATAGAGAATTAATCGTTGTCAACACTCATAGTCATTTCGATCATATTGGAGGAAATGAGGAATTTGGGGAAGTTTACATACATGAAAAAGAAACAAGTAATATTGAGAAACAATTTAATGCTTTTTTCCTAAAAGATTCTCCAATGAAGATAGTAGAGCGTTATAAAGAAAATAATTTTAAAATTAACCCAGTAAAATCTGTAATTTCAATTGAAGATGGAAAAATATTCGATCTGGGAGGCATTAAGTTAACAGTAATTCATACACCTGGACACTCAAAAGGATCAATTTGTTTACTAACAGATAAAGGAGAACTTTTTACAGGAGATACAGCTCATTATGGCACATTATTTCTACCGACTCCAGAAAAAATGCCACAATTTACAAAAAGTATAAACAAATTATTAGAAATTACTAAAAAAACACCTAATATAGAAATTTATCCATCTCATGAACAATTTCCTGTTGGAATTAAAATATTTATTAAAATGATATCTGGTTTTAAAAACCTAAAAAACCTAAAATCAACGAAAATAACTGATAAAAATTTTGGAATGTGGATATATAAGGACAATAACTTTGGTTATGCGGTTCCAATAACCCCATCACTCAGGAGATTAGTCGTATTCATATCGGGAAAACTATTCAAATCCAAATAGTACTCTTTATGATAATTAATTTTTTTAATTTATTGATTGGTCTTGTATCTCTTCAGATTCGGAACTTTCCATCTCAAAACTGACAGGTCCGTGAATATCATTTATTAATGTGCCCCAAGCTTTTAGACATTGATTAATATAAGATCCTTGAGACAGTTTTTCGACAATATCTTCAGAGATATCTTCCAGATCAATTTCAAGTTTCTTAATATTGTTTGGGATTATTAAAAGTAATGCATATCTTTTTATGCCGCCACGGGCTTGAGGGTCTTCAACTTTTACCTTTTTTATTCTAATTGTATAAGGAATATCATTTTTTGTGGAAACGAACAAGGACAAATTATTGGATCTTGATGAAATTGAATCTTGTAGGATGTTATATTGGGATATCCGATCAAATAGAGAAAAATCGAATTGGGTTGCTAAAAACATAGGACCTAACTTAGAGTGGTAATGTGACACTGCTATACCTATCTCATTTTCTTGAGTCTTATAGATTGAAGTCCTAACTAGCATTTTAATATCCTTCTTATATTGAAATGATCTTGTTTGTAACTATAACAATAATATCCCAATAGGATTTATAAAATAGTTTTATAATTTTTCTATAAAAAATTCCAATTTATTTAACTTTTAATTCTTAATAAAAAAAGGAATTGTCATTCAAAACGTGGAATGAAATTTTTTTTCATTAACATTTTCGTTTGATCTTGAGACAATTTTATAATATTTTCTGCAAAACTCCTTGCTTCATCTCGGCTAAGATGAATCCGTGCAATATTTTGTTCTATTGCTTTTTGTCCAACAGCAACTGCTTCACGAATAAATACTTCCGTATCATTCATTGTGGGGACTATATAATCTTCATCAATTCCTTTATCATAAGCAAAAGCAGCAAGTTCTTCAGCAGCAGCAATACACATTTCATCGGTTATCGTAGAAGCGCGTACATCTAAAGTTCCCCTAAAAATTCCCGGAAAACCAATGGAATTATTCACTTGATTTGGAAAATCAGAACGACCTGTTGCTACAATCTTTGCTCCTGCCTCCTTTGCATCCCATGGGAATATTTCGGGTACAGGATTAGCACATACAAACACAATTGCATCGTCTGCCATCTTTGAGATCCATTCTTTCTTTATAACATCAGGACCCGGTTTAGAAAGGGAAATTAAAATATCTGCTCCATTAAGGGCAGTTCCACAATCCCCTTGTATCTGTTCGGGATTGCTTTGTTGAACAACTTCATATTTATAATTATCTGGTGAGAGCAGATCTTCACGTTCTTTGTAAAGTATACCTTTCGAGTCAACAAATAAAGCTTTTTTGATATCAAACCCTGCAAGACCTAATAATCGTTGAATTGCGAAATTACTAGCACCTACACCATTAAAAACTATGTTTACATCTTTTTTTTTCTTTCCAACGATTTTTATTGCATTTAATGCACCTGCAAGGGTAACACAAGCCGTCCCTTGTTGATCATCATGCCATACTGGAATTTTAATATCAGGATCTTTTCTCAACGTATCTAATACTTTGAAACATTTTGGTTTCTGAATATCTTCTAAATTAATCCCCCCAAATGTCGGCTGAATCCATTTAACGAATTGAATTATCTGATCTGCATCCATCTCAGGTCCTATACACAGAGGAAAAGCATCGACACCTCCTAAATATTTAAAAAGTAGTGCTTTTCCTTCCATAACGGGTAATCCAGCTTCTGGACCGATATTTCCTAATCCCAGTACACGGGTTCCATCACTAACTACTGCAACATAATTCCATTTACTGGTATGTTCATATACTTTTAAAGGGTTTTCTTTAATATCAAGACATGGAGCAGCGACACCTGGAGAATACCAAATTCCAAAATCATCGAAATTTCTGATTGCACACCGTGGTAATACTTGCATTTTTCCTCTATAGAAAGGATGCATCTTTAAGGAATCTTTTGCAGGTTGCTTGGATCGTTCCAAGAGTTCCTCTTTTGTAATTTTAACGTTTTTGTTAAAAAACCTATGATTAAATTTCAACTTAAGATCAATT
Source organism: Promethearchaeum sp. (assembly GCA_030613185.1). Classification (GTDB taxonomy): domain Archaea; phylum Asgardarchaeota; class Lokiarchaeia; order Sigyniarchaeales; family Promethearchaeaceae; genus Promethearchaeum. Next base: position 12,004 of record JAUWMK010000037.1, on the reverse strand, counting down.
TCACCTCATTCTTTTTGAAGTTTTTTTGAGTTTCTGAAAAAATTTAAACAAACTTCAATAATTATTATTGTTACGTGATTTTGTATGCCTACTTCAAAACTTTACGATATTGCAATTATTGGTGCGGGCTGTGTTGGTTCGGCTATTGCACAACGTCTCTCAAAATATGATATCAAAACAATCCTTATTGAGAAAGAATCCGATGTTTCCATGGGTGCGACAAAAGCGAATTCTGGCATCATCCATCAAGGCTATTTTACAACAAAAGGATCTTTAAAAGAAAAATTATGTTTGCGCGGAAATGAATTAATTGATGAAATTGGACCCAAAATTGGTGTTGAATATGAAAGGATTGGGGCCATATTTTGTGCAACAAATAAAATTGAGCATGAAACCTTGGAAGGTGAATATATAAAGAGTCAAAATCGTGGTGTTGAAGTTGAATTGATTACAGAATTAAGTAGAATTCATGAAATCGAACCACAATTAAACGATAATGTTATAACCATTCTACATTTTCCAAGAGCTGGTATAATAATCCCGTTTGAATTAACAATTGCACTTGCAGAACACGCAATGATTAATGGCGTTGAATTAAATTTAGAATTTGAAGTAGTTTTCATAAAAAGAGACACAGAAAATGATGTTTTTGAAATCCATTCTGATGATGGGAAAAAAATAAAAGCAAAAACAATTATCAATGCAGCTGGGATTTATTCTGATAAAATCGCACGTATGGTTGGTCTTGAAGATTTTATCATTATTCCACGCCGGGGTGAATACATTCTCTTTGATAAAGATTCATTACCCCTTAAAAAAATTATTTTTCCTACTCCTACTCCTGCCTCCAAAGGAATTGTAATCAGTAAAACCGTCCATGGAAACTTTTTCATTGGTCCAAATGCAACTGAAATCGAGAGTAAGGAAGGAATCAATACTACATCCATTGGTTTGAATGAAATTATTGCTGGGGCACGTAAAATTATAAAGAATCTTCCTTTTAAAAAAAATATCACTAATTTTGCAGGTATTCGCGCCTCTACTCACCAGCATGATTTTATTGTAGAAGAAAGTAGTATTCCACAATTTATCAATGTTGCGGGAATCGATTCACCTGGTCTTTCATCATCTTTAGCTATTGCAGAAATGGTTGAGCAAATTTTAAAGAAAAAATGTGGATATAAATTTATAAAAAAAGGAGATTATATTCCTACGAGAAATAAGCAAATTTTGCTTTCAGATTTATCAGAAAAAGAATTATCTGAGAAAATTAAAGAAAATCCACAATGGGGTCAAATTATTTGTAGATGCGAGCAAGTTACTGAAGCGGAAATCGTAGAAGCTTGTAACGGTCCGATTCCTGTAAAAAATACTGATATGATTAAACGGAGACTTAGGCCTGGAATGGGTCGTTGCCAGGGTGGATTCTGTCTACCCAAAGTTATGAAGATTATCAGTAGAGAAAAAGATATGATTCTTGAGCGGGTCACTAAAACAGGTGGAAAATCCTTTATAGTATTTAGAAGGACTAAATTACTAAGTTCAGAAGTCATTGATAAGGGAGATTTGCTATAGATGGAAAATATTGATGTTGTTATTATTGGTGGTGGACCTGCTGGATTAGCAGCTGCATTAGCTGCTCATGATGAAGGAGTTTCTGTTGCTATTTTAGAGAGGGACCACGAATTAGGTGGTATTTTACAGCAATGTATTCACAATGGATTTGGTCTTCGATATTTCAAAGAAGAACTTACTGGACCTGAGTATGCTCAGAGATTTATCAATAAAATTAAAGAAAGCAAAATTAACATTTTTCTGAATATTATGGTGATGCAAATTACATCTGAAAAAGTTATTACTACAATAAATCCTAAAAATGGCGTTGTTCATTTTAAAGCAAAGTCAATTGTTCTTGGAATGGGATGTAGAGAGAGGACTAGGGGTGCTATTAATATTCCTGGAACGCGTCCAGCAGGAATTTTTCCAGCTGGCCAAGCACAGCGCTTCATTAACATTGAAGGTTATTTTCCAGGTAAAAGAGTTTTGATTCTTGGTTCGGGGGACATAGGTATGATTATGGCTCGGCGTTGTATGATGGAAGGGATAAAAGTTGTCGCAGTTGCAGAGGTCCTACCTTATCCAAGTGGTCTCAAAAGAAATCAAGTTCAATGTCTTGATGATTACGGGATTCCATTATATCTAAGGCATACTATAATTGATATCCGAGGGAAGGAACGGGTGGAAGGAGTTACCATTGCAGGTATTGATGAAAAATGGAGACCAATACCGGGAACAGAAAAAACTTGGGACGTAGATACAATTCTCTTTTCTGTGGGCCTAATTCCTGAGAATGAGCTTTCATCAAATGCTGGATGCAAAATAGCGAGTAATGGAGGTCCAGAGGTGGATGAATTTCTACAAACAACGGTCCCTGGAATATTCGCTGCAGGAAATGTTCTCCAAGTGCATGATTTGGTCGATTTTGTAACATTTGAAGCTACAAGAGCCGGAATAAATGCAGCAAAATATGCAAAAGATGAACTTACAATAAAAAAAGATCAAAAAGAAGTTGTATACGTTAAACCTGGATCAGATGTAGGGTATGTTGTCCCTGAACGTATTTGTGGGATTAAAAATTCCAAAGAACCATATGGAATAGAATTTTCATTCCGCGTGAAAAATCCCAGGCAAAATATCATAGCTGAAATTATCTCAAAGGGAAAGATAATTTTTAAAAGAAAGCAGAAATTTGTTTTACCCTCAGAAATGATTCATCTTAAAGTAAAACTCAATCCGGAAGATGTTGGCGAGGAAATCACAATAAATATAATAGAACAAGATAGCTCAATTAACGTTATTGAAAAGGAAATGTTGGAGGGCAGTTAAAATGGATGAAAAAGCTAGTAATGAAGTGAATGAAAAAGAAATTATATGTGTTATCTGCCCGAATAGTTGTAGACTTAGAGTATCTCAAGATCCTAAAACTAAGGAAATTAATGTAGAGGGAAATCTATGTCCAAGAGGGAAAAAATACGGCATTTCAGAATATTCAAACCCTGTTCGTATGTTGATTACAACTATGAGAGTAGAAAAAGGAAAATTACCTGTAATTCCTGTTCGATCTACTGAAGCAATTCCTAAATCTTTACTAATCGAAGCGGTGAAAGTAGTAAATGATACTCATTGCTTAGCACCTATAAAAATGGGTGATATTCTCATTGATAATATATTGAACACTAAGATTTCAGTAATCGCATCAAGGGATATAGATGTGAAAAACTAGTAAATCCTTAATCAAAATGAATAACACAGCTCATTGGAGGAATGTAAAATTGGATAGAGAAAAAATTATAGAGATCGTTACAAAAGAAGCTCAAGATATTGAATCAAACTTGATTGAAATGCGAAGACATTTTCACATGCACCCAGAAACGATGTATGATGAAGAAAATACGGCTTTATTTATAGAAAATGAATTAAAAAATATAGGTTTTTCACCCGTTAGAATTGCTGGTACAGGTATTACTGCATTATTAAAGGGAACCAGAGGCGGGAAAACAATTGGGCTTAGGTCTGATATGGATGCGTTAAATATTACTGAAAAAAATGACAAATCGTATATAAGTAAAATACCCGGAAAAATGCATGCATGCGGCCATGATGCCCATATGGCGTGTCTTTTAGGAGCTGCGCGCATATTATGGAAATTTAAAGAATTCATTCAAGGAAATATCAAATTTATTTTTCAACCAGCTGAAGAAGGTGGAGCAGGTGCCTATAAAATGATTAATGAAGGAGTGATTGATGATGTGGATGAAATTTTCGGATTGCATGTATGGAGTCCGCTTGATTCTGGAAAAATTGGAATACGTTCGGGACCAATAATGGCCTCATCAGACTTGTTTGAAATTAAAATAATAGGCAAAGGTGGTCATGCAGCTTTCCCTCATTTATGCATTGATCCAAGTGCGATAGTTCCAGATATATATGATGCATTCCAAAAAATATTGACTCGTGAAATTGATCCCCTGGAAAATGCTGTGATTTCAATACCTGTCTTCAAAGGAAGCAACGCACATAATGTAATCCCTTCAAAATTTATTCTTCAAGGAACAATTCGTACTCTAAACCCGACAATCAGAGATTATATCATTAAAAGAATGCATGAAATCCTAAAAGGATATGCAGAAGCATGGAGATGTAAGGCAGAATTAAAATTTATCGAGCCTTCTTATCCCACTGTTATTAATGATGAAGATTTAACCGAAAAAATATCGGAAATTTTAGCTCCTTTAGGTCCTATTATTAATATTCCTCCAAGCATGGGTGGAGAAGATTTTTCATTTTATCAACAAAAAGTTAAAGGAGTATTTCTATTTTTGGGAATAAAAAATATCGAAAAAAATATTATCCATCCACATCATCATCCAAAATTTGATATTGATGAAGAAGTTCTTTGGAAAGGTGCAGCTATTTATTCTTTATTAGGATTTAATAATTCTTTCACTAAATAATAGAGTTCAATCAAAATATCATCTCTAACTCATCAAGAAATGAAAAAGAAAAAGGAAAAAATTCTAAATTTTTTTTTAATTCAATCTTCGATGGTATATTTTGACAGCTATTATACTTACTATTGCATAGCTAATTATAATGAAGAGAATTATTGAATATCCTGGAATATTGAAAGGTTTTTCAGTAAATTCAACTTCGATTGTATGATCTGAATCTACATCATTGAAAGTAAAATTGCTTGGATTTCCAACACTTGTTCCATTAACAATAACTTTGTCAATCAAATAATGATCATCTGATGTGAAATTGAAAAATATATCATCACCCTCTCTTACTGAGATTTCACCTTCAGGGCTAATATTACCATTCTCACCACTGGATGCAGAAATTGTATAGTAAGTAATTTCTCCTTTAAAATCTAAATAGGGCTCTATACCAAACCATTCTTCATGAGATTCAGTATAATATACGTTTGGTTCGGGATGAATAACATTTTCTCCTAACAATTCATCTAAAATAGTATTGATTCTTAAACGCAATGAATCAGAGCCAGTTTGTACCGGAATTCCTAATTCATCTTTATTGAATGTGTCAATAATAAATAATGGTTCTGAGTATGTTTCTTTAATATCCATTAACACAGCAAAATCTCCAAGAACAACATCTATTGTTCCATAGCTGAGAGCTTCAATTGCTAAAGCAATAGTTGTAAATGGTACTTTTTCAGCAACTATTCCTTCATCATCAAAATACCATTCACCAGATGTAGCTGCTTGAACACCTACTTTGATATCAGTTGAATTTATATCATCAAGAGATTCAATTCCCTTCGGATTATCATCATTAACCATAATAGATAATGTACTTCTGTAATACCAACGTGAAAAATCCATTTCGTTCTCTCTATCTTCCGTTATAGTCACTGCTGAAATTATACAATCATAATCATCATTTTGTAGACCGTTAAAAATTTCTGACCAAGATACATCTACCCATTCTATAGAAACTCCAATATCATCTGCAATAAATTGCATAATATCTGGATCAAAACCTTCAATTTCTTCAGTAACTGGATTTATTTGCTCAAAAGGCGGATAACAAGCTTCAATTCCAACAACAATTTTTCCCGCATTAATAACATCTTGTAAACTAGTATCTTCTATAGTGCTTGCAGATGTATCGGAAATGAGCAAAAATGATAAAGGTAGAAGAAATAAGAAGAGAATTAGAATCCTGTTTGTTTTATTTTTCATTTCTTTTCAACCATTGAATATATATATAATACAAATTTAATTACGAAACTACAGTATTATTATTATTATTATTAATTATCTAAATTAAAAATCTTTTTTAGCATATTTTTGGTGTTGGTTTATGTATCTCTGTGAAAAAGAAAAATCTTAAAAATTTTCTATAGAAACTTTAGAATGATTCAAATGTTATGGACAACACGAGATTATGTGCATGTAGATAGAGTTGCATGTCCTTGGTTAATTCGCCGTTTTATTGATCCCTGAGCACAATTTGTTTTTCTTCCAAGAGATCAAATAACAGAATTTGTAGAAAAAACGGGAGCAATCCCTTTCGATTCCGGAACAGGAATAGAATTAGATCATTATGAAGAAAATGGTATTAAACACTGTACATTTGATGCCATTGTAAAAAAATATAACTTGACCGAGGATACGGCATTATCAGAATTGCAAAAAGTAGTTCGGGCGGCAGATACATCGGGAGGATTGGAGCGTGAACCATTGGCATGGGTTTTGGAAGTAATTGCAAGTGGTCTGCCTTTATTATGTAAATCCGATCATGAAGCTCTTGAAAAAGAATTTCCCATGTATGATGGATTTTATGCGTTTATGCAGCGAAAAATAGTTCTAAACAAGTTTGCAGATGAGATTAAAGCAATGAAATCTCGGGGTGAAAGGCGCGAATTTATTATAAAGAAGATAAACGAATTACCATCAAAAATGAAAAAGTAGCCTTTAAAATTATCTTTTTTCATTTGATCTCCATTTTTTCTTTCCATTTATACCAAAATATTTTTAGTTGAAAAATATGAATAATGAAATCGACAAAATCGAATCAAAACCAAAGCTTTCAAAGCTTCTAAGTCCGAGTATGATCGCCCTCCTAATCATGGTCATTTTGGTTGGAATGGGGGAGAAAATGGCAGAACGCTTTCTTCCTCTTTATTTAATGGCACTTGGTGGTGGAGCGCTTTCAATTGGAATCTTAAATGGAATGGATAACTTGCTCTCTGCCTTATATTCCTTTCCGGGAGGTTATCTTAGCGATAAAATTGGATACAAAAAAGCCCTTGTTATATTCAACTTCATGGCAATCATAGGTTATTCGGTGGTTCTCCTCATTCCAACATGGTGGGGTATGCTCATTGGAGCGGTATTTTTTATTTCATGGACTGCTATCTCTTTACCCGCGGTGATGAGTATGGTATCTTCCATTATTCCAAAAAATCGACGAACAATGGGTGTTACTCTACATTCTCTTGTCCGTCGTTTCCCAATGGCCTTAGGGCCTATTTTTGGAGGTGTTTTAATTCAGTTTTTTGGGATAACAAAAGGAGTGCATATCGCTTTTGCATCAGCCATTATTTTAGCGATGCTCGCGATCATTTTAGAATTAATCTTTATTAGTGAAGATCCTAAACCCATGAAAAATTCATATAAATTAAGGGAATCCATCCAAAAAATTCATCCGAGTCTACGGAATTTATTGATTTCCGACATTTTAATTCGATTTGCTGAGCAAATTCCTTATGCTTTTGTTGTTGTGTGGGCAGTACATCTCAATGGGATAACTCCGGTGCAGTTTGGGATATTAACTTCAATAGAAATGGCTACAGCCGTTCTAATTTATATTCCCGTGGCGTATTTTGCAGATAGATACTCTAAAAAACCTTTTATCGTTATTACTTTGGGATTTTTTACCGCATTTCCATTTGTCCTTTTATTTTCTAAAACATTTGGAATGTTGGTTTTTGCTTTTATCATTCGCGGGTTAAAAGAATTCGGAGAGCCAACTCGAAAGGCATTGATTATGGATTTAGCTCCCAAAGATGCAAAAGCTAAAACTTTTGGAACGTATTATCTCATCCGAGACGTTATTGTTTCACTAGCCGCTTTTGGGGGTGCATTTCTCTGGATGTTGGGACCAAGTATAGGTCCAACTATAAATTTCTTAGTAGCGGGAATATTTGGCATTATTGGAACTCTATATTTTACGTTTTTTGGAAAAGATCTTAAAAATTTAGAAAGTTTAGAAAATTTAGATGAAAAAATATAGAAGAAAATTAATTTTATTATTTATTGAAATCACGTTGTTGTCGAGTTACTTTTCCCGGTAAATCATGATATGGATCTGTTTCTTCTTTACACTCAAACCCAACGCCAATTCTTACACCGGTGGCAGAATTAACTATTCCCACCTTAGATATTTCTCTCGCTCTTCTTAAAGCAGTACGTCGCTGAATAAAACTTATATCCTTATCTGAATATTTAAAAAACCACGCTTTTTCATCTTTCATAAACTCCAAATATATGCCCTTTTGACCAACTTCCGCTACAGGGTGGAATGATTGGTTTGAAGATTCCCATTGCAAAATGAATTCATCGCTCATTTTTTTTTTCACTTTTTTTTTGAAATATATAGTTAAACAGTAATGCATGATTTTTTTAAAATTTATTCTAAATATTCCAAATTTTGAGATTTATAGAAAACGTGGGCGTATTAATTCCATCATTATTGAATATTTTTTTGTTTTTCAAGCCATTGTTTCTTATAACTATCTGGAAGCAACTCAATAAAAGAAGCCTTTCTAAATTTTTTTGCAGGAGCACCATATATAAATTTGGAATCATCTCGCTCTATTCTCCAACTTTTTGGAACATATGATTTTGGACCAATCGCAGTTCCCTCAGAAATTGTTCCACCTGGTGCCATAATTGAATTTGTTTGCATAACTCCATTTTTTTCAACAGTAACTTCTTCAATGGTTAGATTTCCGAAAATTGAATCGTTAACATGGCTGGATAGAGTTACTCCATCCATAATTACTGCACCTTGATGTAAGTTTGTAAATTCCAATGACACATAGGCATCCCCATAAATAGCATCTTTATCAATTTTATTTGCAGCCATATCTCTTAATACAAAGTTTACCATCCAAGGAAATATCGATTTTTTTGATATAAAAACAGGCCACTTATACATAAAGCCTCTAAGGTGATAATAATGAACAGAAAGATCTGCCACATTATGCTTTGTGAATTTTCTGGAATAAACTCCTGTTTTTGCTGGACTTCTTTTATTATAATACCAATGAAGTATTTTGCAAAATTTTGTCATTGACCACATATACATAAGGTAGTCAATAATGAAAATAAGAGGTAGAAATATTATTTGCCAAATAATTTGAACGGAGAGAAGATCATATAAGTAGTAGATAGAAAAATTAATCACCACTAAAACAAATATAGGCATGCAAAACTGGTATATATTGATGTAAAAGAAAGGCATTCGGGGTAATTCTACTGACTTTTCCGCCCATTCATCGGCGAGTTCATCTGAAGTCTTTTTGCGAAAATCAAATCTATGTTTTTTCGATTTTTGTTGCTGATCAGATGTGGACATTATTAAATATCAGAATAAACCAATTAAAAAAAAATTTTGCTAAAATTAAAAGAATAAAGAATAATTTATTGAATTGAATAATGGTTAAAAAGAAAACACGGCAAAGGCAAAAACGAGGATACCCAATAGGTCTCATAATTGGTTTTGAATCAATGCAAATAATTATATGGAAAATCTTTAGCGAACGTGTTATACTCTTCAAAATGAGAAAACTCGGGCGTAAATTTGAAAATGCTCAGAAATCACATTTATATCATTTTTTTGAAGATATTATTAACGATATTCGACCATTAATGAAAGTAGGAATTAAAAGCGTTTTACTTGTTTGCCCTTTGAAAAAAGATTATGCCTCAACCTTTTTAAATCATATAAAATCTCACCAGAGATGGCTAATTCTTGAAAAAAATACCAATTCAGCTTCATTTCAAATATTGAATGGCTTAGTTAGAGATATTGAAGAAGTCTCATCTTTTGTTCAAACTAATAGTTATCTTGAAGCAATAGGGTTTGTCACTGAAAAAGAAACCAATTCTATTATTGGAACTTTAGAAAAACGCTTAAATGATATTGAAAATGGTTTAGTATTGCATACACTAAAGGAAATTGAAGATTTAATATATTCGGGGGGCAAACGTAAAAAAAAATTCAAACCTCTCTCTCTAATTCCGGAGTATATTTTATTAACCAATTCCTACGTTGATGAAAATTCTCAGAAAAATCGAATCCACCGTTTAATTCAGATCGCTCAAAATCGACAAATAAAAACCAAAATCATTGATTCAGAAATTCCTGCTGGGGATAGAATAAATCAGCTAGGAGGAATTGTCTGCTTCATGTTAACAAAATCCGATTATGAGAAGAAAATTGGTCAGAAAATCATAGATCATTAAAAAAAATTAGCAAAAAATAAATAATATAATTAAAGACCGTCCATCTTACCACCGTTAATTGGAATGAGAGTACCGTTCATGAAATAACCACCCTCACTGCACAAAAAACACACAGGATCACTTACATAAGATGTTTTGCCTATTCCAAACGGAATACGACCTTCATAATAATCTTTGAATTTACCATCTTCGCGTTCTAAGAGTTTTCCGAGAATTGGAGTAGCAATTAATGTAGGTTTCACTGCATGAGTTCGAACATTATACCTTGCTAATTCCTTTGCCATTGTCAAAGTCACTCCAACTACACCCGCTTTGGATGCAGCGTATGCTAATTGTCCTGCATTTCCTTCAGCAGCTAATGATGCAATATTTACAATTACACGAGGTTTATTTTCAAGAATTGGAAGATATTTTTCTCCTTTTTCTTTAGCTTTAGCTCTGGATTCATTAACCCACTTTGTAACAAACGCTTGACTCACGATTACAACACCTTTCAAATTCACATCAAGAGTTAAATCCCAAAATTTTTCATTAAATCTGGAAACTAGAAAATCACGTAATATACCTGCACAATTAATCACAAAATCAAAATCTCCAATTTCTACCATTGCTTGGTCTATTAATTTCTCGACGCCTTCTTTATCGGAAACCGATCCTTTAAGAAAAATAGCTTTCCCATTTCCAGCTTTCTTCAATTCTTCAACTGTTTTATTGCCCAATTCTTCATTCATATCTAAGATTGCTACTGAAGCTCCGCTTGATGCCATATCCAGTGCAATTTTTTTACCTATTCCAGAAGCTCCGCCTGTAATAAACGCATTCTTTCCTTCAAAATTCCATTTCATTTTTTTTTTCACTTTATTAAATTCTTATTTCTTGGTTTTTGTTATGATTTATTAAAAATAAAGTTGATTTACTGAGAATATTTTGACGCTAAAAAATGGTATAATCCTTCTGGATCGTTTGTAATAATTGAATCCACACCGTTATTTATCAAATTTTCCCACTCTTTTGGCTTATCGGGACTCCATGTGTTAACTAAAAGACCTAAAGTATGAGCCTTAGTACATAATTTCTTATTTGTCATTATTGAGATTGGATTGATTGAATCTGCTTTACAATTTAAAGCATGCTTAATAAATCCCATTTTATTTAGATATGCAAGGAAAAAAGCAAAATAATTGCCCCCTGTAGGCTCCAAAGTCGCACAATTGATATCAGGTTTCAATATCTTTGCTCGAGCAACTTCACTGTGTATGAAAGACGAAATAATTATATCATCGATCATTCCATTTTTTTCAATCAAATTAACAACAGATTCAGCAAGCCCTTCGGCTTTAATTTCTACGTTAATCCCAATTTTTCCTTTACAGAGATTAAATACTTCTTGTAAAGTCGGAATTTTCTCACCTTCTCCAACATCAAGTGTTTTCAAAACATCTAAATTAGTATCTTTCACAACCAAATCTTGATTTGCAACATTCCCAGTTGTGTAGTTATGAATAACAACAATTTCTTTATCTGCTGAAAAATGGACATCTAATTCAATGTAATCCGCTTTTGCTTCAATCGCCTTTCTGAATGCAAGTATAGTATTTTCGGGATAATTTTTGTTAAAACCTCGATGTGCAATAATTGCTACAGGGAAATTTTCTTTCTTCATTAATTTTTTTTTTGACATAGGTTTCATTTTTCCTTAACCATCTAAAAAGTTTTTTTTATTTTTTTAACTCAACCTAAAAAAAATGCCCAAATTGTAATTCTTTTTAGCTACTTTTCCTTAGAATTCTAATAAAAAACATTTAAATATGTTGACTAACTGAATGTGGATAATAAAAAAAAAAATCTAATGGTGGATCTAAGTCTAATGGAGTTCTGTAAAACGTGTGGCAACATTCTTTTGCCAAAAAAAAGGAAAGAAACTTTGTATTGTAAGGTTTGCG
>JAUWMK010000093.1 GCA_030613185.1 Promethearchaeum sp. | reverse complement strand
TTTTAATTCTGCAGATGGGGGCTTTTTTACAATATTATTGGGAATTATTTCTTCATTTCTGTTAATCCAATCCACAACTTGGTAAAGTTGAGTCTTGTAAAGATCACCAGGAACATTTTTACCTCCATTTGTATCACCATATAAAGTACAATAACCAGTAGCGATTTCGGATTTATTTCCAGTGGATACTAAGAGTGCGTTAAATTTATTTGAATAATACATTAAAATTATTCCTCTTAAACGCGATTGTAAATTTTGGTTTGCTAAATCATTATCTTGCTCTGAACTTTCTCGTTTAAAACGCTGATCAAGTTGAGTCTCAAATAATGAATGAGATTCATTAATCGGAACAGTTAAATATTCAATATTCAGATTTTTACATAATTCAATTGAATCATCCACGGAACCTTTAGAAGAAAATCTTGAAGGCATCAAGATAGCTGTTATATTTTTTTTTCCAATAGCCTTTACCGCAATATAGGTGGTAAAAGCAGAATCAATACCTCCACTAAGACCTATCACAATTCTTTTAAAAATCCCAGTTTTGTAATAATAATCGCGCAAATTCATGGATAATGCATGAATTATCTCTTCATTAACATTGAGTAAAGGAGAAATAGGATTTTCAAGATTATCTCTTAAACTTTGAGGAATGTTTTTGATGTCAGAAGGTTTAACATATATTATCTCACGTGTTTTAATGGATATATCAAAAATAATTACGGATTCTTTACAGAATTGGGCGCGGTGTGTTAGTTCTCCATCTCTATCAATAACAAAGCTTCTACCATCGAAAACAAGCTCATCTTGGCCACCAATTAAATTTACATAAGCAAATGGGATTTTATATTTAGATGCTTTTTCTTTTATTAGATCCTCTCTTTCTTTCTGTTTTCCTATTGTATAAGGAGATCCGTTAATACTGATTATCATATCTGAACCATTTTTCAAAAATCGTTCTGCAACATCAATTTGATAATCTTCTTCCCAAAGATCTTCGCAAATTGCAATTCCAAATTTCATTCCCTTAATTTCATAGGTAGAAAAATTATTACCTTGCCAAAAATATCTTTTTTCATCGAAAACATCATATGTAGGAATTAATCTTTTTGAATTAACATTAGATATTTCACCATTTGATAAAATGTAGGCAACATTTCGGTATTGAGGGTGATGAGTTGGATCTGATTCGATATCAAAACCTCCAATGACCATCGTTATATCCGGGTAAGATTTTGCAATTTCCATTAATATTTTCTTTTCAGATTCATAGAAATCATGATCAAAAAGTAAATCTTGTATTGGATAACCTGTTAGTGCCATTTCAGGAAATACTAAGAGTTCAATTTCATTTTTTCTTGCAATTTCTGCATTTTCGAAAATTTTTTTTTTGTTTCCTTGCAAGTCTCCAACTATAAAATTAATTTGGCCTAACATTACTCTAACTTTATCAACTTTCTTCAAATTAGACAATTCAGACATTATTTATAAAAATAGATTTGTAGGATTAAATTCTTTCTGAAAATTGGGACACATCAAAAAAATTGGGTTATAATTCCCACAGTAATAAAATAACAAAAGAATTAATTCAGTTGAAAGATAAAATTTCATTAAGTGATCATTATGAATCCTCCCGAGATGTCTGAACTATTTAAATCAAGAAAACCATCAGCTATTAGAGCCGCTCAAATTCAATTTCAAAAACGAAAGGATGATGTAGAAGGTATCAATGTTGCAATTGGAAATGTAAGTCTCCCAATGCATCCTGCGTTACTTAACCGTATGAAAAATTTAACCGCAGAAGACAGCCCATTTAAAGATGGCGTTGTTAAATATACTGCAACAGTTGGCAGAGAAGAAACAAACAAATCAATTTTAAATATAATTTCTGCTTCCGGTTTTAAAACAGAGAATCTATACACACAGATCACAGATGGGGGAAGTCATGCAATGGAACTAGTAATTTTAGGAACTTGTGGACCAGCAGGTTCTAAAGAAAAGCCATTATTACTTATTGATGCCGCTTACACAAATTACCTTGCGATGGCAAACAGAACAGGTCGATCCACAATATCCATAACGCGACCACTCATGGAAAATGGCAAATTCACTTTACCAGAAATATCTGAAATAGAAGAAATAATAAAGGAATATAAACCAGGAGCTTTATTGGTTATTCCTTATGATAATCCAACCGGAAATTTTCTATACCATGAAACTATGGTAAATTTAGGAAAATTATGCGTAAAATACAATATCTGGATGATTAGTGATGAAGCCTATCGAGAATTATTTTATTTAGATACAGATCCAGTAAGTATTTGGCGATTAACAAATTCTGAAGTTCCAGGTATTGAAGGTAGGAGAATTAGCATAGAAACTTCAAGTAAAGTGTGGAATTCTTGTGGTTTGCGAATAGGATCTCTTGTGACTGATAATGAAGAATTCCACGAAAAAGCAGTATTTGAACAAACAGCAAATCTTTGTGCTCCTGCTATTGCACAATATATTTTTGGTGGTTTAGCTCATGAATCCCATGAAGATTTAAAAATTTGGTTTGATAAACAACGAAATTATTATAAAAAACTTAGTAAAACATTTACTGAAGATTTCCATGAAATGATGCCCGGAGCAATAGTTTCAAGTCCGGATGCTGCGATTTATTCAGTTGTTGATGTTAGAAATATAGCTAAATCAGGTTTTGATGCAGCCAATTTTGTAGAATATTGCACAACACAAGGAAAAGTTGATTTGGATGGAAATGGAAAATATCGAACTTTACTTGTAGCACCTATGGCAGGATTTTATAACCCAAAAAAAGGTGTTATCAACCCAGGAAAAACTCAAATGAGATTTGCCTATGTGGAAAGCCCGGAAAATATGACACTTGTTCCAGAACTATTTGCGGCTCTTTTCTCCCAATATGAAGAACTTAGGGAGAAACAATCATAGGAAGAATTTAGAGCGTATATAGAATTAGAAATTCTTTTTTATACTAGTAATCCATTAATTATTTATTATGACAAAAAAATATCCGTTTGAATTCTCTAAAGGAGAAGATTTATTCTACGTAGCTTTAGATGTTGCTGATTATGATAGGGCAAAAAAATTTTACCAAGATATTTTTAATTTTGAAATTACATTTGATGCTGGAAAGGAAGTGGGATGGTGCGAATTAGAACTTCCAGTTAAAGGAATAAAAATTGGACTAAATTATAATGAAAACAATGTAATCAAACCCGGTTCTACTACTTTGGGAATCAATGTTGAGGATATTGAAGCAACAAAACAATATTTAGATTCTAAATCGGTTTATACGTCAGAAATTAGAGATCAACCAGACTTGATTTCAATTTTTGATATGAAAGATTCTGAAGGAAATATAATCCAATTTATTGGAAAACCACGAATAACATCAAAGAAATAATAATTTGTTCCCACATTTTTTCCTTTACTGGAAAATTCAACTGAATTTATATCTAAATTGATATAATTGTAATTGTCTCTAATTAAGTCGATTTTCATCTTCTTTCTTTATTTTTCCCGATTTTCCCGAAATAAAGAGAAATACGAAATTTAGTATTAAGATTAATATAGTTTAAATCAATAAAGATCATTAAATATTTTCAAACAAAAAATTTCGATTGGGGGGAAATGATATTTGAGAATTTTAAGAAATAAGAAAAAAGCATTAAAACTTATAAAAAAACATAAAATACATAAAACAGAACTTTCTATCTTATTGGGTATAATTTTTATTTCATTTATACTACCAAGTTCAGTAGCTTTATATAACAATAATCAAAGTGTTCAAGTTTCTAACAATGATGAATTTTTAGAAATGTTACAAAAATCACAAAGTGCAAGTTTGTCACAACAATGGTCACAAGGAACGACCGTTTCGGGATGTATCAACCCTTGGGATTTCTGGGAATTTTTATGGTGGTTATTTAATCACTTGAAACCTGATATGGATTTTACCGCAAATGTTACAGATATTATTCCAGGAGAAACAGTTCAATTTGAATACACTGGCGGAGATATATGGTGGCCAAAAACTTATCACTGGAATTTTGGTGATGGTGGACTATCAGAAGAACGAAATCCAACCCATACTTTTAATACACCAGGAATTTATGATATTTCATTAACAATAATCTATTTTTGGATTTTCGATGATACATTGATGAAAGAAGATTATATTGAAGTTTCCCAGACTAATAATGTACCAGAAGCAGATTTTGAAGTGAATAATGTATCTCCTTTAACAGGTGATCTATTGCAATTTACTTATACTGGGACAGAGGGAGATGGAATCGATAGTTATTCTTGGGATTTTGGAGATGGAATAGGATTTTCAGATGAAAGAAATCCTGAATATTCATATTCAAGTGCTGGTGTTTATGATGTTAGTTTATTAGTCATAGATTATGATGGTGATGAAGATACTGTAATAAAAGAGGAGTATATTACTGTAACTGAAGATTTTCTACCCTTAGCTGATTTTGAAGCAGATATAGTAGAATTTTTAGAAGGCGGAATAGTTCAATTTACCTATACAGGAAGTGAAGGTAATGGAATTGAAAGTTATTCTTGGGATTTCGGTGATGGGGGAGTCTCTTCTGAAGAAAATCCTTCATATCAATATTTAATTCCTGGATTATTCACTGTGTCACTCACAGTTGTTGATACAGATGGTGATGAAGATACTGCAGTAAAAGATGAGTTTATTACTGTAATTGAAGACTTAGAACCAATAGCAGATTTCACTGCAAATGCACACCAAGTAATACAAAATGGATTTCTCAATTTTACTTATACTGGTAGTGAAGGTAACGGAATCGAAATTTATTCATGGAACTTTGGGGATGGTAGCGAACTTGCTACCGAACAAAATCCAACGCATCAATTCTTAGAAGCTGGTGTATTCACTGTCTCACTAACTGTAGTTGATACAGATGGAGATGAAAGTACAGAGACTAAAGTAGATTATATCACAGTAGATGATGATTTATTACCAATTGCAGATTTTACAAGTGATTTGCAAACTGTTATTGGCGATGATATTATTCAATTTACATTTACAGGAGAAAATGGAAATTCCCCAACAGAATTTTTGTGGGATTTTGGAGATGGTGGTACTTCTGAAGAACAAGATCCGTACTATCAATATTATGATCCAGGATTTTATACAATTACATTAACTGTTAAAGATTCTGATGAAGATGAACATACAGAAATAAAATTTGATTATATTGAAGTTTTAGAAGATCTTTTACCTAGAAGTGATTTCATTGTAGATACAACAGAAGCATATACAGGGGAACTAATCCAATTTTCATTTATGGGTGAAGAAGGAAATGAGCCATCTGAATTCTTTTATGAATTTGGTGATGGATCTACTTCAATAGAACAAAATCCAACTCATTCATATAGTGAAGCAGGAATATATTCAGTTATACTAACTGTAACTGATATTGATGGAGATATAGATGCTTTAGAATTTGTTGACTATATTTCTATAGATGAAAATATTTTACCAATTGCTGATTTTAGTGCAGATTCAACAGATGTGTTTGTAGATGAGTTGCTTCAATTCTTATTTAACGGAACATATGGAAATGATCCTAATGAATTTTATTGGGATTTTGGAGATGGAACCACATCTTCTGAAGAAAATCCATCACATCAATACAATGAACCCGGTAATTATAATGTATCTCTAACAATAACAGATATAGATGGAGATATAGATACTTTAGAAATTATTGATTATATCAAAGTAGAAAAAGAGCAAATTGAAATTCCTATGGTAATTTATATGGGTGGCGCAGTAGGTGCAATTGCAGTAATATCTACGGGAGTAATTTTATCAAAAAGGCGAAAATAATCAAGGATTCCATTGAAAGCAAAATTTTTTAATTCATTTTTATTAATTTCATTTTCTAAATACAAAAACTTTTACTAAAATACTAAGAGTTTAAGGACTGAAAATAAGATAATATTTGATCCTTATAATATATAAAAATTATATTAAATAAGTGAAAAATATGAAAAAAAAAGCAAGTATAATAATGGGTTTGACCATTTTCATATTGTTAGCCTTATCTTTTAATCAAAATAATTTGGATATTTCAACAGATTCTCAAAATACAGATGGAGAAAATGATAATCAAATAGATAATTTTTCCAATCAAAATTATGTTCCGAGAAATTCTGCAAATTATGATCCAGGGGCAAAATATGAATGGTGGTCTTCAAATTGGACATACCGAGTTCCACTGGCAGTTAACTCAACGTATATTAATCGAACGGATTTTTCAATTAAAATAAAAGTAAATTTTACAGAATATTTAAATAATCCAGAATTGAATGTGGGAGAATTAGATGTTAATTCCATTCGTGTTGTTGAATATGAAGAAGCTTCTGCCGGTTTTGCAGAAATGTTTGTATCAAACGATAGCTACTCAGATTTAAGAAAATATATTGTTTCTTCACGATTTATTCCAACAAAAGATGAATTTGATGCAATTGATAATGCAACAGGTATTGTATGGTTTGAAATGTCGGGATTAAGTGAATCTAATGCAAATAGGACATTCATGGTTTATTTTGATACTATTGAAAATGGTCCAAAAGATATTGATGATATGAATATTATATGGAATACAAAATATAATAAAAATTCTGATGTTGTAGGGGATGGCCAATTTCATCTAGCATATGGTTCAATTTATCGTGGCTTAGGTTTAGGTGGCGAATTAACAATCTGGGATTCAGATCTCCAAAATACAATGGGAACTCCATCAACCAAATGGGGTAATGTCGAAAATTATTTTGTAATGGCTCCAGGGGATTTTAATGGTGATGGAGATGTTGAATTAGTAGTTAGCAATATTAACAATTATTTTTCAACACTAGATTATAATCAAGACTCCGGTTTATGGGAAGAAATTTGGGATGTTTCATATAATTTTGATTCATTACATAATACTACTAGTGTTAGACATTTTAATTTACAAGCTTATGATATGGATAATGACGGAAAGGATGAAATCATTGCACCAAGTTGGTATCGTTATGATTATTCTGATTCATTAAAAGTAGTTATTTATGGTTTCGATGAAAACCAAAAATTATTCATTAAAAATAATCTTACTACTCCTGAAACTTATAGTAATCATGTAGCACTAGCTGATTTAAATCAAGATGGTTGGATGGATATAATAACTGGAAGTGCACATTATGCAAATGATTTATGGCGCAATAAGTCTTATTACTTCTTATCAGATAAAGCTGGAGGATATAGCCGACATATGATTAATTATACGTATCCCGCTGCTGCTGAGAGGCATCTACCTCGTTATTGTTATTCAATAAAAGCACAAGATATAGATGATGATGGAAAAATAGAAGTCTTATTTTCAGAGAATGATGGACGTATCTACATCTGGGAATGGAATGGAACGGATTTAGAATTTAAATCAAATATAAATACGTTAGTTCCCGGAGGGGTTCTTGGCGGAATTGAAGATTGGGATTTGGACGGTAGGAATGAAATTGTAGTCGGGAATTATGATGGTTCTATCCCAACATCTATGCGAGTTTTTGAGGTAACTGGTGATAACCAAATAAATGTTAGTACAAATGAATGGGCAAATGAAAATTTAAATTATTTATATATGGCATTCCCAACTTTTGGAGATGTAGATAATAGCGGAGATATTGAGATAGCGGTTGGTTGTCATGAAAGCTCCGGGGATTATGATGGCCGAGTTACAGTTTGGGATGCTGATGAAGAATTTACTCCCGAATGGCAAAGTCCAATTGAAGGTAGGTGGGTAGGGGACTATGGACTCTATTCAGAATCAATGCTTAATGTTTTAGGCGGATTTGATGAAAGATTTAACCCATTGGATATAAATTATGAAATTTATGTTCCAGAAATTAAACCTCCTGATCTTACTATTCAAGTTTTTGATGTAGATAAAGGTCCAGTTGCAGGATTAGAAGTTATTCTTGATAACGGAACTGGTTCTCCGACTTATAAAGAAGCATTGTATACTGATTCTGAAGGAATAGTGATATTCACAGATTTAGCCTTTGAAACTTATAATTTAAATATTTCAATTGAAAATCAGATGGGTAATCGATCTGTTTATAGTGGAGAAATAGAAATTAATAATACTCGAGAATCGTTTGTTGTAAACTCAACACTTTGGAAAATTTCATTCATAGTTGAAGATATGAACGAGAATCGAAATCGATTGAATTATGGAGTAGTTGATTTATATAATGATACTCAAGGGGACACTGTGAATTCAAGCAAAGATTTAGCATCAGACGGAACGTGTTCGTTTTATTGGTTTGAGAAATCTTCAGGTCCCAACGAATATAATTATTCAATTGACTATGTTAATTCGTTTTATAGCCCTGAAACAACAAGAATCTATGAAAATTCAGTAACTCAGCAAGGACTCACTTCTAAAGAAGATTGGTTTAATAGCACAACAGATCAAACAAGTTTGGGCTTTAACGATTATCGACATATTGTAAGTTATTATGCAAATGGTTCTTTTGAAAATGATCCAGGAGATCAAACAATTAATTGGGCAAATATTGATATATCAGGAGGTATCGGAAATATATATAAAGTTGAAGTTTATAGTGTTGATCAAAATAATAATCAATATTTAATGAATACTTTTGAAGATGATTATGGAAATAGCTTCAATCTTGAATATCAACTATGGGACAATTCTGATCCATTAGTTGGTCTTAAACTTCATATTTTCGTTAATAACGCAACTCAACACGATGGTATAATTAACGTTACCTTGGAGGAAACATTTGTAGAAAGAGTTCAAGTAGATTTATATCAAAGAAAGATAATATTATGGGATCAAAATGATGTTCCGCTTGAAAATGCAATTGTTCAAATATTTAACAATGATACAACATCTCTTGTTAATCTCACAACTAATCTAGATGGTGAAGCAATCGATGAAAATGGATTATATTTCTGGTATGTAAAAAAGAATGGAAGCGTTATTGAAGGAAATTATACGATGAAAATCGAGTTTTTCAATGATATTCAATTCTTTAAAGAAAGTTCAGAAGAATGGGTTGACGGGAAATACGATAGAAACTTCACGTTAACAAGTTTTGAAGAAATAACATACAATGTACAGTTAGATTCAAGCAAATTTTCAACAGAAATAGAAGTAATAAGCTCAAATTATATGGACCCATTATATTACATGGATACTCTAAATGTAACAGTTAATATAACAGCTTATGATGAAATTGAAGACAACAAATTTTCTATTGACCCTAGTGTTTTAGTATTATCTTTGAAATTGACTGGAAATGTTGTTTATTTGAATACAACTTTTAAACAAATTGGAACAGGAATTTATGAATGTTTGATTACTCCATTTGAAGATAACATACCGGTTTTAGATGGTGACAACCAATTCACTATTCAGATTATTGCTGAAACGCCAGGATATGGGAATAATCCAGAATCATTTTATTGGTCTATTGAAATTCTTCCTATAGAGACTACCTTATCATTATATGATGGATCAGCCCAAATCATAAATACATTAGATGTGTATTTAGGCACTGATTTTGATATTACACTTGTATATGAAGATCTTGGGCTAGATTTAGAAGGTGCAACTGCAATTATAAATTGGGAATTTGCGGACAATGAATTATTGGTTGAACACAGTGGTGGAGGTTTTACTAATTATACATCTCTCATTATTACTTCAGAAAATGTAAGATTAGGAACCTACATATTAGAATTTTCAGCAAAATTATTAAATTACACAACAGCAACGAAAATCATTCAAATTAATGTTTTGGAAGTTCCAACAACTATTCAGAGCGCGACCACTACACCAACATCAGAATTGTTATTGATTAATAAAAATATTAGTGAAACTGATATTTACATATTTAATTTTACTTATTATGATGTTTATCATGAAGAAAAAATCATTGATGCTGAGTGTTATTATTCTTGGAATAAAATTGAAACTGGAGAGTTTGGTTCTAATGTTCCGATGATAGTTTCTGGTGATGGAACCCTCTATATTCTTGATTTTAACACCAAAGATTTAACTGACGGAAATTATAACATAATAGTAACCTTAACCAAAAGCAACCATCAACAACGGCAAGCATTAATTTATCTAAAAATTAACAAACGAGTCATATCTTATGAATTAATTGGAGACTTTGAAGATTCTAACAGCATTGTAAAGGTATCTGGAAACGAGTTAGAATTTTCAGTTAGCTTGGATGATGAAGCCACTGGTAACCCATTATTGAATGCCTCAGTAACCATTACATTTAATGATGGAAAAGAGTCAATATCTCTATATGATTCTAATGGAGATGGAATCTATACTGCAACAAAAACCTATTCTAAAGCTGAGATAAATGCTTTCTTCCGAGATAATAATTTCCAAGGAACATTAGTGATTGAAGCAGAACATTATGCTACTGTTGAAAAAGATATTTCAATCACAATAAAGATGGATGAGTTGTTTGAAGGTATTCCGACATTTTATCTTTTAATTGTAATAGGAGCTGTCTTAATTTTAGTTGCAAGTTTGGTTGGATATAAATTGGTACAAGTTTCACAAATTCCTGCATTTGTTAAGTTGATAAATAAATTAGAAAAACAAATTTCGGGTGATAAAGAAGTGCTTAGAGAAAACATGACTCTAACAATGGAAGAAGAAATTATACGGCAATTTAAAGACGAATGGGCCATTTTGGATTATAATCTAGCAAATATTTTGAAAAATCCAGAAGAAACTGGAGAATTTAGTACTGCTGCCGATAACACAGGAGGCATACTATAATGGCAATTGGAATGTTAGTAATGCATTGGGACGAACGTATAGGCGTTGAGATTATTGGAAGATATCCAGAAGAAATTGTATTAGATGAAAAAACTCTAATGCAATTGTATTCTCAACATGAATTTACAGGAGAACCAGGTATGGTTTCTATAATGGCAGGTTCCACAAATCTTGCATCGTATTATACAGGACCGGAAAGTTCTATTTATGTAATAATGGTTCTAAATACTACAGAAGATGGAGATGCCTTTGAAGATGGATTAGCTGAGATATCCAGACAAATAATGCTAAATTTAGACCCAGAAACATTGGAGACTATTTTACCTTCATTATTTCAACGACTCTCTGTTTATCCCACTTTAAATGAAGAACAACTTCTAGCAATGATCTATTTAGATGAACCCAAGAGAATGATATTGAAAAGACTACAACAAGAAGCAGCAATACCTAAATCGGAATTAGCAATTTGGCTTAAAGATACGAAAAGAGATTTATTTATTGATATTGAAAGCGTAATTACAAGTTTAGTGAAATCTACTATAGTTAAAATTGCATCTGTAAAAGGTCTTGCAACCGATGTAGTTTTTCTCAATGAAGACATAATGATTTTACGCAGACCACCAGTGCAATTATTCTTAGACCCTGTGGAACATCATTTACCTAGTTCATTGAAAGATTCATATACAAACCAAGTTCGCACTTTCTTTAAAAATTATATACCTTCAGAAAGAGACAACTTGGAGATAATCAATAATGTGATGTTAGACCCCCAATGTTATGAAATTTTGAAATTACTTAGGGAAGCTATGGTAACTAAGAACGATATTGAAAAATTGCGTAAAAAAGGTGTTGAAGATGTTGATAAAACATTGAAGGCACTTTGGGATTCCAAAATGATTGCTGTTTTTCAAGATGATTCTGGAACAGAATACTATTGCTTAATTACAGACTTCTATATTTCCTTATACTATCCAAGGTATAATTTAGATACCATAAGAAAGCAATTTCTCAGCAAATCTCAAAATCCAAAGGCGTTATTAAAAGCCTTAGATATTATGAGGGAAGAATATATTTCTATTAGTAAAAGTCGGAAAGTATCGGCACGAACCAAGTAATTTCTCTTTACTACATTTTTTTTTTTTTTAATTTCTATTTTCATTTCATCTTTTCATTAATAGTATGGAGAAAATTAGGCTATGAATAGGTAAAACAAGATTATTTCTTGAAATTTAATGTTCTAATGATATTTGTGAAATGTAATGAATTTGGATTCTTAATTTGTTATTGCGCTATTTCTTGTTATTTTTCTTTCTACCTATTTCTTGGAGAAATTTGCCATATTTATAAAATTCTATCAATATTTTAGGTATATTTCCCATATAATTTATGACAGGTATTCCTGCTTCAATCATTTTTATCTGAAATTCATGTCTTAGATGATATCCCTTTTCATTGTCAATGTTCATACTTGAATTACAGATCACGGGTTTATCTGATTTTTTTATAATTTCTGAAAGGGAATCTATTGTCATTTTTTGAGGATCCTCTATTCCTAACATTTTTGAAATAATACCAAAACGTTCTGCTTCTCGCACAAAAACAACACTTCCAACACCTTCATCTTCTAATACAATTTCCATTGCTTTAGAAAAAAGTCTTGGATCATAGGATAATTCTCCTAAATCAAGAGGATTTTTCAAGTTAGTATTAATAGGTGGAAATATTTTTGATAATTTGGTAATCGTTTCAGTTTGTAAATCAACTATCTTAAATCCAGCTGATTCAAACTTATCGGTAAATTCTACACCAATCCCTCCTCCCGCAACCAATATTGCAATATTTAAATTTTTTGGAGTAACTGGTCTCGTTGAGGCAACTAAAATTAAATCTAAAAATAATTCAAAATGATCTGCTAATAATATTCCTGATTGTTTACACATCGCTTTCCAAACATCATAACTTCCAGCTAAACCTCCAGTATGTGAATGTGTAGCGCTAATCCCACGTTTAGTTTGACCACCTTTCCAAAGTACAATAGGTTTGATGGGAGTTATTTTTTGAGCTAATTGCATAAATTTACGTCCATCAGAAATTGATTCTAGATATAGAGCAATGATTTTAGTTAATTTATCTTGATAGAAATATTCAAGCAAATTACTTGTTGAGATATCGTATGAATTACCAATCGATACACAATTATGAAAGCCTATCCCCAATGGTCCTAAATTCATGTATAAACGTGCCAAGTTTCCACCAGATTGCGAAATATAAGAAATATCCCCTTTAAAAACACCCCAACCGGGATAAATTGCAACCCTGCTATATGGGTTAACAATACCTAAACCATTAGGTCCAATAAATCTGGTATTCACTGATTTTATTGCTTTTTTTAATTCTTTTTCTAATTGTTCGTTGTCAGATTCTCCAAATCCAGATGTATAAATTACGCCAAATTTGACAATTTTATCGCATTGCATTACAATTTTTGGCACCAATTTTGCGGGAACAGCAATTATGACTAAATCAATGGGTTTTGGAATATCTTCATCTAGC
>JAUWMK010000310.1 GCA_030613185.1 Promethearchaeum sp. | reverse complement strand
AACGACATTTAGATGATATTCAAAGAAAAAGTGAAGAATTTGATGACATGTGGGAACTTTAAGAACCTAATGTGGTTAAAAAAAAAAGCAATTTATGCTTTGATATAATAATTTTGTTTGTTTTCAATAGTAATCAGTTTTTTGATATTTTTCATCTGGTTTATTTTTGCATAATTAATTCTTTATCCAGTACAACAAAAATAACATCAACTAACCAACCAATTCCAAATAATCCAAAGGTGCATAACCACAAAATTCCCGACATGGTGAATTTTTTCATGAACCGATGAATACCTAAAACACCTAAAAAGAAGGTGATTAAAAATTCTGTTACATCCATTTTTATTTTCACTTAAAGAGGATTTAACCTCTTTTTTAACATTGTTCTTCATCGTTAAAAATGATTTGATATATTAATTGTTTTTAGCAAATTTTGAGACTCCCCGAAGAACATCATCAACCATGAATTTTCGTGTTTGGATCCAATTATGGCTATCATCATCATAAGTTTCATGCCATAATCCCCAACTACGAACAGTTCCAACATCAATATAAAAAAACTGTAATTCGGTCAAAATATCTTGCAATACATTTAATATATGCGTTAGAAAAATCGATGGTAGGTGTAAATACCAGAAAAATTGAGATTTCTTGGTTTTTAAAACAGTATTAAAGGGAAGTGGATCTAACTCTAATCGCATTAATAAATCTTTGATTTTTGTTTGATCTCCTTTACCAAGGATAAGTACCGGAGTAATAAGTTGAAAAGCATTTGGATCTATGAATACTCGAAACAGATCAACACACTCTTCCTTGATTTTCATAAATCTTCTGCTAAAAGATTGAGGTGAAAAATTTATATTACTTTTCGTTTGAAGAGTATGCATGATTTCTTTATTTTTTCTTCGAGAATCAATCACAAACTCATTAAGTATAGCTGCGTCGCGTTGTTTAAACCATTTTTTTACGTATCCAGTTTTTATAGATGAATCTTTAGTATTTATTTCAGAATTTATTTGAGTTGTTTTTTCTTTTTGAGAATTTTCAATTTGTTTATGGAACCAATTTTTCCATTCAAAATTCCATGATAATTGTTCTAAATTCCAAGATTCTAATTTAACTGTTGTATAGATAACATTTTTAATTCCGAATTCAAGAATTTGATAACTTTCAACATAATCTTGCTCTTTTAATCCTAAAAATAATTCATCAATATAATGTCTTGTTCCAATTGGGATTCTAAATTGAAAGAAGACACCATTTACATTCCCGAAACATTTTGCCCAATAAATCGTATATGGATGCAATTCAGAAAGGTGATACATTAATTTAATTTGGGATAAATTTTTACACTTAACAATTACTTCTATGATTTCTAAACCCAATGCAAATAGATTGGGACTAGCTGTAATGCTGAATGCAGGTTTCTTAAAATTTTCTGTATCTGTTAACCTTTTTAAGATTTTATAGACAAGAGATGTGCTGAATTTTGTTGCATTAGCTATTTCTTCCAAGGTTGCATTGGGTTTTTCTTGTAAAGCAATTAAGATTTGCATTTCTTGTGGTGAAAAAGTACGATTCGAAGCCATTTTCTATCTTTTTTTTTATTTTTATTTATAAGGAATTAATTGGTTTTTATTATGATCCTTTGAAGTTTGTCTAATTGAATAACTTGCTAATTTAATATATATTGAAAAAATTTCTTCATGTCTTTTAAGTTGGTAATCCGCCTACAGGACCTGCGCAAGGTGGATCAAACACAATGGAATTTGAAATGCTTCCATATATATAATATCCTTCTTCATCTATCCCATAACAATCAATTTGAACGGTAAATATATAATCTCCGCCTTCAATTGCTGCGTTAATCCAATCCAAGTAAATTGAAACTTCAACATAAGTTCCTGTTAATCTGAAATTTGAATAGATTACATTTTGTGATGGATATTCTAATTCGATATAAATATCACATATCATATATGCTAAGTTCCCAGTAGGAACTCTAAAAATAAAATCAGTCATGATATCATCTTCAGATCCATCACCATCTATATCAAGATAGGTTGCATTTACAATTTCCAAAATTTCATTGTGTGGTAAAATTTCAACTTCATCATCATTATAATCTACTTTAAATACTTCTTCTTCAAAATCAGCGCTGACTATTACGTAAATTTCATCATATTGCTGATTATTTGGATAAGCTGTAGTTTTTCCGAACATTGAAACTCCAATAATGCTAACCATTAGAAAGCATAAAACTAAATTTCTTTTTCGCATAAAATAATCTCCTAATTTTTATTTGAATGTATGATACTTAAAAATTATTTGTTTCCTTTTAAACACATGAAATAAAATCCAATATTTCATTATTATGTGGGATTTTTTTTTTAATATTTATATACTAATATAAAAAAGATCCATAGATTTATAAATTTATTTACAAAATATTCATCAATTGGAAAGAAATTTAGAATATTTTTATATAACTCTAAAAATTTGAATTTTTCCAATTGTATATATTGGTGATATTATGAATTTATTTAAAAAACGTTTCAAATTGTTTATACTGATAATGTTCATCGCCACAACTATATTATTTACCGCACAAATTCAGAGTTTAGCAATAAACTCTAATGAAACAAAGCGTATTAGTTTAAATAATGGGGTGGATATTCGAGCAGTTCAAGTAACTGACGTATTTAATGATGCTGTAGCAAGAAGAGAAGTCGACTATTTTCAAATCGATAATGTAGTTCCTGGTTTGATGGAAGTTTCTGTTTCTTGGGGGAATTCGAATGATATAGATTGTTATATTTGCGAAACATCGGATTATACAAACTATTTAGCAAGGGGATATACAACAAATAATCCAGAAACTTGCTCTTATACTATTCAAACAGAGGGGACTTATTTTGTTGCAGTACGAATGTATAGTTTACGTGCTTCTTCAACTGCCTATACTCTTACAGTTAAATATTATAAAGATGATGGTGGTGCCGATACAATAGATCCAACCGTATCAATTGCATCTCCAAATGGTGGGGATACTGTAAGTGGAACTGTTTCAATTGCTGTAGACGCTAATGATAATGTGGGAGTAACAAAAGTTCAATGTAACATTGATGGTGGTGCATGGACTGATGATACAACGAGTCCATATGCTTTTAGCTGGGATACAACTACTGTTTCTGATGGAACTCATACGATAAATGCTCGTGCTTATGATGCAGCTGGAAATTATGCTGATGATTCAATAACAGTAAATGTAAATAATGATCCAAGTAGTGTTGTGCATGTGTCTCAAGATTTTGTTGGGGCTGTAGCTGGTTATGAAGTTGATTATTATGATGTTAGTGCAGAACCTGGATTGATGGATGTGTCCGTTTCATGGGGGAATTCTAATGACATAGATTGTTATATCTGTAACACAGCAGATTATACAAGCTATTTGGCACGAGGATATACTACAAGTAATCCAGAAACTTGTTCGTATACAATCATAACAGCTGGTACTTATTATATTGCAATTCGTATGTATACTTCTTCTGTTTCAAGCACAAGTTACACTGCAACTGTAGGTTATTACACGATTAGTGGTGGAGACTATGAAAAACCTGTTGTATCAATCACTGCTCCAAGTAATGACGCAACTGTCCAAGATACTATCAACATTCAAGCAACTGCCACAGATAATGTAGGTGTAGTAAAAACTCAATATAAAATTGATAGTGGTGCATGGACTGATGATCTAACCTCTCCTTATTCCTGGTCGTGGGATACAACAACTGCATCTGAAGGTTCTCATTCAATAACAGTTCGTGCCTATGATGAGGCTGGTAACTATGATGAAGATTTAATTTCTGTAACTGTTGACAATATTCCAAGTACAGGCGGAAAATACGCTTTAATCGTTGGAATTTCTGATTATAAAGCAATAAGTGATCTTTCTTATTGTGATGAAGACGCAACTGATTGGTTCAATTATCTTACAGATGTTTGTGGATATGCAAGTGAAGATATTATTGTTTTGGGGGACGGTCACACCACGAATTTTCCAAAATATGATGGGATTGCTACTGAATCCAACATTAAATATTATTTACAATGGTTAGCTGGTAAAGATGGTGATGTAGCATATATAACTTCTGGACACGGATCAGGTGATGGATCAGGATCTTCGTATATATGTGCATGGGATTGTTCATCTGGTGAAGATGGAGAAGATGGTGATTTATATGATACCGAAGTAGCTGCAATTTTGGATGATGCAGTTGCAGAAAGTGTTTTTGTATTTATTGATCACTGCTATTCAGGAGGATTCGGTCCTGAACTAATGGCTATGCCTAACAGTAATTCAGTTTATTGTACTACTACTTGTTCAGATAGCGGTTATGGTTATGATGATTCAAGTCACCAAAATGGAATGTGGACTTATTATTTCGTAGAATATACTCTAATTAACCATTTCGGTAGTAATCCATCTACAAGTATGGAAGGTGCTTTTGATTATGCACTTTCTGTTTATCCAAAATCAGGGGCAGATACACCTGAAGAATACGATGGAAATACATCTGGATTGACCACTTTATAATTTTTCACTCTTTGGGTATAATCCAAATTTTTTTCCTTTTTTTTCCTATCTTTCTTAAAACTTATTCGGGTGTGTTTGATTTTGATCTTTTTTCCAAATGAATTTTTTCCAACCCTTTTCTTACTTCAGTTAATCTTTTCCCGTGAAGAGGATAGAAGTACATGCCTAAAATGCCAATTCCTAAGAAAATTATTGGAAGTAAGGACATTAAAATACGTAAACCGCTACGAACACCGTCATCTACATTTTCTGGGTCAAAAACGGTCCACCCTACACTTTCATCGGTTAAAACAAAATTTATTGACACGAAAACAAGTATTGTTGATAGGCGCATGAAAAAGGCAGTGACGCCCCAGTATCCCCCTTCATTTCGTGCTCCTGTATCAAATTCATCCTCATCAACCACATCACCTAAAATAAGATCAATGTTCAACATGGATCCCGATAATCCAATCCCAATAAACGCAAAAACTATGAATCCTTCAGTTGCTGAGCTTATAAACATTAATGGAATTAAAGAAATAATCCAAGTTAATTGGGAAATCATCCATGTTTTTCTCGGACCGATTTTTTTGACAACCCATTTCCAGACGCTGATGAAAAGTGCCCCGCAAATAAACGTTTCACCCAAAAGTAGACTCAATTGAAAAGAATCTGTTATATTCAAAACAAATTTACCGTAAATTGGAACCATTATAGGTAGCATCCCGAATACAAACCAATTTGATACTTCCACAACTATGAACCACATAAAAGATTTGTTCTTCATTGCGATTTTTAATGATTTCCAGAAGGATGGTGCTTTTTCATAATCTTTACTGAATTCCAAACGCTCTCTTGGGCCCCAAATAAGGAAAATTGATGCCCCTATTATTACTATTATTCCAACAATCAACCCAACATATGGATAAAGATGAATTGATGCGGGATCTGTTAAATCATCGATTATAAATGAAGGTAGTAGAAAAGCCACAAGTAACCCGATTATACCTATAATCTGTTTGATATTCATCGCTTTAATCCGCTCTTCCGGGTCAATAAAGATTTCTGGAAACATGCATGTGTGGTTCAAATTATACATCGTATA
>JAUWMK010000199.1 GCA_030613185.1 Promethearchaeum sp. | reverse complement strand
ATTAAACTACAATTTTGCTTGCTGAAAGCATTAAAACGATGTCACATTACTCAATATTTGTAAAAACGATAACTTAGTAAAAGGGAAAAACTAAATGGATACAAGACGAGATATAGAGAAAATAGTGATAGGCATTGATTTGGGGAGTATAACGGCAAAAATCATATTTTTAGATCAAAATGAACAGATATTAGAACATCATTATCTCCGTCATAAAGGTCATCCCGGAGAAATAATATTAAATGTGTTAGAAGACATGTTTACCCGTTATCCAGTGGAAAAAGTATTCTCGGTGGGGATTACAGGTTCAGGAGGGAAACGTGTTGCACAATTTATGAATGCAACTTTTATCAATGAGGTGATTGCGGAAACTTTAGCTGTTAGCCGATTATATAAAGGCGTTCGTTCAATCATTAATATTGGAGGGCAAGATTCAAAACTAATCCATTTGCATAATGATGAAAAAAATAATAATTTCGTGATTGAAAATTTTTCCATGAATACTTTGTGTGCTGCAGGTACCGGGGCATTTTTAGATCAGCAAGCAGCGCGGTTGGGGATCAATATTGAGGGTGAATTTGGAGAACTTGCGTTAAAATCCACTAACCCACCACGCATTGCTGGTCGATGTTCGGTTTTCGCAAAAAGTGATATGATTCATTTGCAACAGAAAGGCACTCCAATTTATGATATAGTTGCTGGTTTGTGCTATGCCATGGCGCGCAATTTTAAAGCAACTATCGGTAAAAACTCCCCTATTAAGCCGAATGTGGCCTTTATTGGTGGTGTTGCAAATAATCAAGGCTTGGTGAAAGCATTCCAAGACGTCCTGAAATTAAAAGAGGGAGAACTAATCATTCCTAAATATAATTCACTTATAGGAGCTATTGGAGCTGCATTTAATGTTTTTGATACCCCAACTAAATTTCCAGGGATTCAAAGCATTAAGACCTTCCTTTCTACTATTACTGAAAAAGAAAAGGGCTTTTCCCCCCTATATATTTCCGAAGCGCATAAAAAACACATGGAACAAATCATTGCGAATTCTCCTCATCAACAAATGGTTGATGCATATCTTGGTATTGATGTGGGGTCTATCAGTACTAAGCTTCTCTTGATGGACGTAAATCATCAAATCTTAGTCAAAAAATATTTACGAACTGGTAGTCAACCCATTGAAGCCGTCAAGCGTGGATTGAAAGAAATCGGGGATGGGATAGGCCATTCCATTCATGTAATTGGTGCATGTACCACAGGGTCTGCTCGATATTTAATTGGTGATTTTATCGGGGCGGATATTGTTAAAGATGAAATAACTGCCCATGCTCGGGGTGCAATAGAAATTAATCCTAAAGTTGATACAATTTTTGAAATTGGAGGACAAGATTCTAAATATATTAGTATTGAAAATGGAGCAATTATTGACTTTGAAATGAATAAAGTTTGTGCAGCAGGTACTGGATCCTTTCTCGAAGAGCAAGCAGATCGGTTAGGGATTAATATTGAAGAAGAATTCACAGAATATGCTCTCAAATCCCAAGAACCCAGTCGTTATGGTGAACGATGCACAGTCTTTATGGAATCAGATCTAATCCATCATCAACAGAGAGGAGTACCCAAAGAAGATTTAATCGCAGGTTTAGCCTATTCAATTGTTTACAATTATGTTAATAAAGTTGTAGAAGGACGACGAATTGGGCAGACAATTTTCTTGCAAGGTGGTGTTGCCTATAATAAAGCAGTAGCCACAGCCTTTGAAATGGTGTTAGGAACCCCGGTAATTATACCTCCACATCATGAGAATATAGGTGCCTATGGTGCAGCGCTTATGATCGCAGATGCACAACTCAATTCTCCTTCTCACTTTAAAGGGTGGCATGCAGCCGAACAAGAATACAAGATCAAAACTTTTGATTGCACGGGGTGTGCCAATAATTGTACAATAAACCGTGTATCGATTGGTGAATCTGTCTTTTATTATGGGAGTAGGTGTGATCGATACGACAAAAAAACGGATGATATCAACCAAATAGATATTCCCGATTATTTTCAAATTCGCGATGAACTGCTCCGCAATTCTTATGCTCATTCGATTGCTCCTAATCAAGGGCGTGCGAAAATTGGAATTCCGTTATCTATGATAATTTATGAAGATTTTCCTTTATGGAAAGCCATCTTTACGGAATTAGGGTATGAAATTATACTTTCAGATCCAACCAATAAAAAACACATTAAATTAGCTTTAGAAACTGTGGTAGAAGAAACTTGTTTTCCTATTAAAGTTCTTCATGCCCATGTTCTTGAATTGGTTGAAAAAGGCGTAGATTTCATCTTTCTTCCCTACATGATGGATATGTGGAATGAAAATCCGAATATTAATGAAACTTTACTTTGTACTTATGTGCAAACCTCGCCAGATTTACTTCGAACTGCTTTTAATTTAGAAGAGATGGGCGTCCAAGTTTTATCTCCCATCGTAAAACCCTCTGTTGGGGATAAATTTATATTGAATGAGCTTATGAAAGTTTTTGGTCCAAAATTAGGTATTACGCGGAAAAAACTATCTGCTGCACTACAAAAAGGCAAAAAAGCATTACAATATTTTCGTGAACAAATGGTTAAAGAAGGAGAAAAAGCTCTTGCAGATCTAGTTGAAGATGAATTTGCCATCGTTATTATAAGTCGTTCCTATAATGGATCAGATCGCGGAATTAATCTTGATATACCTCGTAAAATTAATAAATTGGGAGTAAAGACCATTCCAATTGATTTTTTCCCCCTATCAAAATATGATGTTCAAAAAGAACTACCTAGTATGTACTGGTGGTTTGGACATCGCTTATTAGGTGCTACAAAAATTATCCGTGATCACCCAAATCTTTTTCCTGTTTATATTAATAATTTTGCGTGTGGACCTGATTCTTTTGTTTTACAATATTTTCTCTTCATGATGGGCAATAAACCTAGTCTTGTTTTAGAAATTGACGAACATAGTGCCGATGCAGGGTTTAAAACTCGCATTGAAGCATTCTTAGATAGTATACGATTTCTTCGAAAACATAAAACCGAGTTTAAATCTAGAGATCTAATTATGGGAAAATCACCAAGGGAAGTGGGTAAAAATATTCTCACTTTAGGAAAAACACTCTATCTCCCTCCAGTGAATAACGATCATGTTTTTGCTTTGGAAGCTGCATTTCGTGCTAATGGTATAAATGCAAAAGTACTTCCTGAAACCGATGCCGAAAGTCTACTTTGGGCTCGAAAATATACAAATAATAAGGAATGCTATCCCTATATTATCATAACGGGGGATCTCGTGAAGATGACTCGCCAACCTGGATTTGATCCTAATAATTCTGCTTTTTTAATGCCTACAGGAAATGGGGTCTGTCGCCTCAATCATTATGAATCAATGCAACGAGTGGTTCTTCATAAACTTGGCATGCCACAAGTTGAATTATATGCACCAACGGCGGAAAAAGCTCTTATTGATATGGGTCGCGTAAATTTACGGCTCCCCATTGATAGCTGGACTGCCATTGCTGCTTCTGACTGTTTATTTTCTGCACATCGCCAGACGAAACCCTATGAAGTGATTAAAGGAGAAACTGATAGAATATATCAACATACTAAAGAAATGCTATGTACAACTCTCTTAAATCATGGAAATATCCATAATACAATGAAACTTGCTCGAAGGAAGTTTGATACAATTGAAGTGGATAAATCTATTCAAAAACCTCGGATTGGGATTATTGGAGAATTTTATTTACGCTGGCATCCTTACAGTAATAATAATTTCTTTGAAATGATAGAAAAGCTCGGCGGGGAAGTGGTGGCACCTCCTGTTGCGGAAAATATGTATCATTTTAATCATACCATGATGGATGACACCAAGCGGAAGAAAAAACGACGTTATTGGATGGAACTCTTTCTTTCGGGTAAATGGCAAAAGTTCCATGAACATAACATCTACAAACCATTTGCTGATTTTCTAGAAATCTACCCAGAACTTACAGTACAAGAATTAGAAAATTTAGCTGCACCTTATGTAAATGAAATCATCGAAAATGAAATTGTCATTTCCATTGGAAAAGCACGCTGGCTGTTAGAAACGGGAAAAGTGTGCGGGATTATTAATTTAATTCCCTTTACATGTTTATTGGGGACACCTATTGCTGCAATGTTGAAACGATTAAAAGAAGACTATCCAAATGCAGCCATTACGACATTTAAATTTGATGGAGGAGCTGCAGTAAATATTCTTACTCGGTTGGAGGCTTTTATGCATCAAGCCCATCAATATTTAGATCAACAAATCATTTTTTGATACAACATTAGAAAACATAGAACTTTTTTTTAGGATTTTTTCTTATATTGTTTAATGAATGAATCAAAAGGTCATCTTAAGAATATAGAAAATAAATTGGATGGTTTGGATTTATCAATCGTGTTAATTAATGTTGAATCATCGGGAAATGTCGGATCCATCGCACGTGTTATGAAAAACTTCGGGTTTCATAAACTGATTCTAATTAATCCCAAAGATGACCCAAAAAGTAATTATGCACATGGATTCGCAATGCATGCACAAGATATTCTAGATATCGCTGAAGTTATTTCTATTGATAATCAAGATGAATATGGGGCTTTAGAAAAATTCTTTGAACAATTTGATTTGGTAATTGGAACGAGTGCTAAAGGAATAATTAGAAAAAACTTGAAAAGAATCCCAATTTTTCTAAATGAGTTAGATTTTACACTATTTAATACAAAATCCAAGGTTGCATTGGTTTTTGGAAGAGAATCCACCGGACTTACAAATAATGAAATCAAATTTATGGATTTCCTACTAAGGATTCCTACAGACTATAGTTATCCAACACTCAATATATCTCAAGCAGTGGGTATTATTTTATATACATTCTATATAAATATGAATAAAATATCCCGAAAAAAAATCTCACCCGCATCTAAGGCAGACCGCGATTTACTACTAAATCAAATCAGCCACACAATTGATAATATCCCAATGCAAGATTTCAGAACCGAAAGAACGCTTCAATCTTTTAGAAATTTCTTGGGACGCTCTTTTCTCTCCGATAAGGAAGCATCATACTTACAACATTTCTTCCAAAAAGTAAATCTTGCAATAGAAAATCCTTCAATATTAAAAAAGAAAATAAAAAAGTAAAAAAAATTTAGGTATAACTCATTGCTCCAATAAAATCTAATTCAGGAAGTAGGGTATATAATAAATATAACAGAAACATTGCAATCAATGCGACCCAAGTAGTGTCCTTCCAATCCATTCCACCAATAAATTTCAAGATTAACAAGAATAAAAGAAATATAATTATTGGAACCAAAGCAGATACATAATTATGAGTAACATTTTGTCCAGGTATTAAATTTCTTAACCAGAGCATTGCTGCACCTGGCCAGCTGACAACAATTGCAATTACACCAGATACTAATGGGATAAGCACAACCATAATTAAAGCAACAAGAAGTAACATGAATTTCTTTCTAGATGCGAAATCCTTTGTCACAATGAACCGAGTTGCCAACCATAACATCAACCAAAGGAATATTGTAGCGATTAAAACGAACAATATAACCAATGGATCAAAACTACCTTGTAAAAGCATAATTATATTTTTGTTTCTCAGTTTATATATTTTCAGATTATGAATAAAAAAAAAAAAATTGTTTAAGCCTTTTCTACATGTAGCACATGACCTTTGGAAGAATCTAAAGTTTTTATTCTTCCTTCATTGGTAAAAAAGATTTTTTTATTTTTTCTTAGGTTTTTTTCCAAGAATTAAAAGAACAACAACAACTCCAACGATAACTATTCCACCAGTAATGAAAGGCCACACAGAATTAGATTCCGAGTAAGCAGGAGGTGCTTCATAAGTATAATCTAATGTTTCACCATCAACAGATAATAGATTTTTTTCTATATTCCAATGTTGCCATACTGCTTGATTTTGAACGCTAATCAGATGCCATTCTGTTTCTACTCGTATGAGAATACCGGTAGTTTCATGAAAGTAATATTTACTCTCTAAAGTTGTGTTATATAATCTTGCAAATCACTCAAAACCGAAAAGCATCTCAAAAGAACTCGAATTTGTGAAAACTTGTGTTGGGATAGTTATACTCCCATATCTCAAATTTTTAGTTCCATTAAATGTATAAGTCGAAACCAAGGAATTATCTCTGTTTATTATTAATTTAGTTATTTCTTGGGTATTTAATGTAATATTAGAGTCTTCTTTCGGGTAATTATGCTGCCATCCATTATTATATAAATCATTATATATTTTAGCCTCAGGTATGTTACTTATTGATGTTATATTATACTCATAATCATCATAATCAACTCTTTCTTGAACATTTAGCAAGTTATTATTAGAATCGAAAGTTATCTCCTGAGTATAGTTTGTTATATAATATTTAGGACTTTCAAAATCGTCTCCTTCAATATCACAAAGTGACTGACTTAGTGTTTGTTGATAATAAGTCTGATAAAACAATGTTTGATTTTCAAGTATACTATCTTTTAGGGTTACATCAGAAGAAAAAGGAAGTAACATTTGATTTTCTACAGTAACTGCTATAGGTGATGTTATATTTGTCATTGTTATCAAACCAGTCATTATCAAAATCAACAGCGGGAAAATTTTAATTTTACTTAAAGAATTCCTACGTTTCCAGTGGTTTTTCAGATTTTTACTTTTGAATATTTGGAAAAAGACCCGTAAAAAGGTAGACTCCTTTTTTCGCATCTCTTAATCAAGGTAAAATAATTTCGTATCTATAAAAAAGATACTCTTTTAAAATTTAATATTGAAGAGAACGAAGGAAAAAAAATTAAATCTTCTCAAAAAAACCCTACCATAACCCACTAGCAGTTAAAATCATGTGAAATCCCAATCCTAAACAGATTGAAGATAATATGATAATTATAGTTGTGAATTTTATGCTATCTCGCTCGGGCCTTTTATATTCTGTAAAAAAAACTAATAATAATACAAATATTATACCAATTATAATAAGAACCCAACCCCACGCTTCAATCGGGTCTAAATTTATGAAGAAATTTTTAATGGTTGTGCCAAATTTCTCAAATGCGTTTTGTAATAACATAATCATCTATAAAAAATGCCTAAAATTTAAAAAGTTTTTAGAACAAAAAATGAAAATGAAAAAAAAATTATTACCAATCACTTAGCTAGAGCATCTATAGCGTCATAAACATTTTTCATATACATTAGTGAAGGGCCACCACCAAGTACAACAGCTACCTGAGCAGATTCAATTATTTCCTCTTTTGATGCACCAAGATCTAATGCACCTTTTACATGCCAAGCTATGCACATTTCGCATTGAGCTTTAACTGAAACAGCAATACCAATTAATTCTTTTGTTTTCGAGGATAGGGCACCTTCTTTTTTAGTAGAACCCATAAATCCTTGAAATGATTTCATCCAAGATGGATGTTCTGTCTCAATACGTTGCATCAGTTTTTGAATATTTCCTAAATGTTCCATAGTATCTTTCATAATTTCATTAAAAGAATTTATCCTAAAAACAATTTTCGTTATATTAAATAAAGATTGAAATGGTAAAACAAGAAAAAAATAAGATTTCAGTGAGTTTTTGATTTTAATTTATTTCCAATTTATTATACCTTAAACTCAACTGAATTCGAATGATCGATTGAATCTATGGTTGCTATCCTATTAAGTTTCCCTTCTCGTAATGTATTGATTCTGAATTTACGAGACGATAAACCTTCCTTTTTTTCGGGAAAAATCAAGTTAGTAATTTCATATGTATTTTGAATTATTATAGATTTCCATTTTACTGGAACCTCATCAACAAAATCTTTGGCAAAAGTATTAATTATCTTTTTCAAAGTTTCAGGTGTTTTTGGAATTTTGAGTACGCAAAATTTCAACTTTCCACCTAAAGCAGAATCCTCTGGATTTTTTGAATTAGGTCGTGGAGGTTTTTTTTTAATATTTAATATGATCTTCTTATCTTCAGAAGTAAAACTTAGAAGGGAATAAACATAAGGAGTACCCCTAACCGAAAGAGTCTGAATTAATTTCTTATCAACCGAAACTTGAGTTTTTAATGCGGCAGTATAATTGACAGTTTTCCCCTTAGATTTTACAGGATAAAAATCCTTTCCTAATCCAATATCCTTAATAAGTGGGGCAAAATCCATACCACCTAGTATTGCTCCAGTAACATTTAATATTTCATCTGGAATTAAATCAATAGCAATTCTTAAAACAGCATCTTCATATTCATGAGAACACCAGATGGTAATTTTCTCTTTGGTTTGAGAAAATTTAACAACAGGGCCACTAAATAGCCCCTTTGAATAACGCGTAAAATGTTTATGCACATCAGGTGCCCCTTTGACGGGATTTTTTATCATTGGGTTATCCAATATTTTTGTCAAATAATGTTCCATTTATCATTCACTAATTTTGTAGTATGTTTGTTTTAAAGTTTCTATT